>NZ_JBOFBG010000028.1:0-90266 GCF_051594305.1 Paenibacillus sp. IHBB 3054
CATCCAGCCGATCAATGCAAGCTCTTTTTTTCAACTTCTTTTTCGAGCCCGGCGTTGATGTTTCGCGGCCAGAAATAGAATATATCATGTATTTGAGAACATTGCAACACTTTATTTATATTACCCCTTTTCAGCTTTATTATTCTGAAGATTCGCTGATTAGCAATTCGTGCACATCTCTTCTCAAGCTTAAAGGCGCTCCCTTTACTGGAGTACCGATACGTACGAGCATTTGAATGGTCTCTCCATCCGCTGCATAACTGCGGTGAATATCGCTGTATAGCTGGCTCATTTCGGGATATTCCTCCAAGGCCTGGCTTAAGGGCTGTATGGCAAGGCCCAAACGGTGAGCGGACAGCACCAGCCTGCTGTATAACATTCCGCTGCGGACCTGGCTCAAACGGCTGTTGTCGGCAGAACGAATCATGGCAAAGGCAGGCGTGTTGTTTACGGAAGTTTCAGTCGATGTGATGAATTGCTTGGAAGCAGCCTCTCCCTTGTTCAGCGAAGGAAACAGTGTAACTAGACCTTGCAGCATATGACGCATAAGCCCATCCGTTCCCTGCCCCTCTACGGAGAAGCCATAACGATATTTATTCTTCTCTTTTTCATTAGATCGGAATATCCTTGCAGACTCTTCCATGACCGGCTCGACGCCAGCCTCAACAATAGATGCTTCTTTTATGTAGTTTGCGAGCCGCTTCATATTATCCGTATCTTGAACAATTCTTATGGAAATATCCTTATTCTCTTGAAGACCCTGCAGCTCATCTACCTGATCGGCAAGCAGTGAATCCGATCGGTATGCCCCTCTGTTGGTGTCCGAAAGGAATAAATACGGGTAGAGTGGCTGGCTCGCGGAGTTCATTTTGGTGAGAGTGATGACCGCTACAGGTTTGGTGCCTATACTCTGCACAAGTCTCTTCTCATCATAGTCCCCTTCCGGAAACAGCTCAATCGCTGTCTCATAACCTAGCTCTTCTCCGGCAACCCTGACATATTCTAAAAAAGTCCCCTGTGAAACCATGAACTGCCGTGCATATGGATCAACTGCAGGCGATAAACGTTCACTATCCGCGTACAGAGCAAACTTCAGCGGATCGCTGCTGTCCAGCTTGATCTTCCACGGCTGCATGTTGTGGCTGCTGGCAGCCAAAAGCCCATGCGCGGCCAATTGCACCCTCGGGTCCGTGATTGCAGCAGAATAGCTTGGCTTCCAAGGCTCCAGATACTTCTGCTCCCGGAAGACTCCACTAATGAACATTAATGAAGCAAAAGTTATGACAATCAAAACGCCAATCGCTGAAAGAATGAGAATCACCCGTCTTCTCCACCTTATCCCTTTCACGTTCTCTCCCCCTTAGTTACGGATAGACTCAAGCATGAGAGTAAATGCTGCCGAAACCAGCTCATCCGGTGTTGTAGAATGCATGTGGCGGATGTATTTTTCCTTCTTATGCGCAGTATTCAGCACACCAATCACACAAGACCAAAGTACGAGCGCTGTTTTTACCACATCCAGGTCCTTGCGGATCCCCCCTTCATCCATCCCCTGACGCAAAAGTCCAACCAAATATTCCGTCATTTCTTCACCCAGGGCATAACATTCATCCCTCGCCTCGTCCGTCACCCCACTCTCAAAATCGATCTCTGCGGTCTCATATTCAATAATGGCCTTGAAGTATTCCGGATGCTGCCTGCTGAAGCTGTAAAAAACATCTCCCATTTGCCTCAGACTCTCTATAGCTGTAACTGCGCCTGCATTCTGGATCTTCTGCTTCAGCAAACCGATCATCAGCCTATAGCCCCGAATCATAATTTCAAAATAGATTTGCTCCTTGCTGTTGAAATACACGTATACGGTTCTTTTGCTGAACTCAGCCGCTTTAGCCACATCGTCCATGGTCGCCTGATTGTATCCTTTGGCAAAAAAGACATGCTCCGCCGCTTCCAGGATGTCATTTCGACGGATCTGTTTTTCCTTCTCCCTGCGTTGATCGATTCCCAATGGTTTCGCCGCCTCCACATTACACCACAGTGTCATAAAGTAAACTATAAGTTTACTTTGCTCCATTTTAAATGTTTTGTCAACCATTGGATTGCTCCAGAAAAGACCAACCGCATGTTGAGACAGTCACATACCGCTCAACGTGAATGATTTGATGCCTATATGGTTACAGTAACAAACAGCAGTTTGGTTAAGGCCTATGCTTCCGAAGCGAGTTATGTACGAAGTGGACCCGAGAAGCGGATGCTCACAATACTTTTAGGAGGTTCAGCATGAATACTCACGAATTTGTGGAGAAGTTTCAGGAGAATCAGCGGAAGGCGGAGAAGAACAAACGCCGGGGGAAGGGGTCACCAGAAGCAGCGCTGCCAACTAAACAACATGGTACAAATAAATAGACAAGGGGATGTCTGCAGAGCCGGTGGCTTTGACAGACATCCCCTTGTTTTTGCCGATCGCCTATATTGACTCTAACGTCCGAGGGGCTGGTGCTTACTTGCTCAGTTTCGCCACGCTTACGGCTACATTCTCCAACTGTGCTTTACTCAATGATTTATCCGGGGAGCTGATGGTGACATAGCGGTCAGCTACTTTGAAGGTCATCATCGCAAGATCACTAGGCGTGTACCATTTGCCTTCCGTTCCGTTCGACAGCTTCACTGTAGTTCCATCATAGGAATCAGAGTAATCGCGGGGAGAAACAACCACTCTCATATGTTTGAACAGGAAGCTTAGCCCATCCTCGCCGCCGCCAATTTTCTGGAGAGCATCACCGCTGGTCATTTTGAGTGGAGCATAAGCAGTCTCAAAACCCTGGAAGTTTGCGAATGCCTTGGTGATCTCCTGTTTTTGCGATGTGCTGTATGGAACCGCCGCTAAAGTAACAGCTGAGCTATTATTGGTACCCAGAATCACCTGGTTGGATGAGGCGTCAAAGGTCACCGGCACCTTCAGCACATCCGCCATCGCACGTACAGGCAAGTAAGTCGTATTATTATAAGTAATGGGCGCCAGTGTTTTGCCATTGCCGTCTACGGGCGTATAAGCCGCTCCGTTTACTTGGAAGCCGATGCTATGGTTCAGATAGGCACTAATCTTTTGCAGATTAGTTCCTGCGTACACACCTGCCGAGCCCGTAACCGCCATTCCGAATACCATCGTTGCTATGATCATTTTTTTGCTTTTCATTGAATATCGTCTCCCTTGCGAGTTGGTTTGTTATGTCCTTTGCTATAGTTCAATTTAATCATGAACTTGTTTCTAACTTGTATCCGGATTGTAAAGAAGGATTTCCAAGTCAGAACAGCCCGCCTATCTTTGCGATAGCGCGGGCTGTTTAGGGTATGATCACTATGGGTGGCTGCCTGGTGCTGTAACTCTATACACCTCAGTGTACAGGATTTCCCTGTACTGATGGAATTCCTCCCGGTTTATCGGGCGGGGATACGTCATAATGCGCAGCGGCAGATCAGCCTGTCCTGTACGGAGCGGGGGCTGGTTATACTCATAGGCATTGAGGTGAAAGCCAAGCCGCTCATAAAACCCGATTCTCCGCTGCTCCAGTTCCCCGCTTGGCGGCTCTACCTCCAGCAGAATAGGAATGTCCGAACGGCCGATATAATTGAGCATCAGCTTTTTGCCGAGTCCTCCTCCCCTGATGCCGGGATCTACTGCTATATGCTCGACAAAACGCAGAGCCGGAAACTCCCACGCCGCCAAAAAGGCGAGCGTCCTCCCCTTGGCATCCTGCTCAGTGAACAGGCGGTAGTTAGGGTTATGCAGCAAAGATCGCTGCCCGCTGTAGGTTCTGATCTCACTCACTGGAAAAGAAGATTTCATAATACCAAATATCTCATCAAAGGTTGTAGGGCCCATAATCAACTGCCTGCTTTCTGGTAAAGTGTGTATCGTTTAGACTGCTGTACAGGAGGTTTAGACCTGCTGCAGCTTGACGGAATATGACCTGCCATTATATTGAAACTTAATCATATCTTTATCTAACGTAAACTGTTTCATTTGCATCTTCCGTTCCTGTTCAAGGGAATATACATATACCTCATATTCATAGCTGCCATCACCATCAGGACGCTGGCTCACCGATACATATAGCTTGTTCTGTTCCTCGATTCCCCAACTATAGAAGTAACCGCCTGCGGCACGGAAGGAGAGAATTTCAATATTATCCGCCGGATCGCCGGTCTTCAGCGCCCAAGCCTGATTCCTCAACGCCTGTGCGCCTCCCCGGAACATGGTGTACGTATGGTAGACTACATATTCACCTACACCCTGCAGACTATTGAGCTTTGTATATTCATCGGCAGCCTCAGGCAATGCCAGCGTCCAAAGCTTACGGGCCTTCGCAGCATTCAGCTCGATATCCGCCGGATCGCTAAGATAAATGGTGAAAGGCTCCAGCGGGATACCTGCCGGATCAGTACCTTCCCCCTCCATTGGGGGAGCAGGTGACCAGACGATCCCGGTTGAGGTTGCCGCCGCAAAATTATAACGCTTCGTCGCGACATTGTGGCCTGGGAAGAAATAAGTCGTTCCTTTTAATTGAATAGAGAGTGCGTTTGATACCGCCGCTGAGCTAGAAGGTCCGGGAACAGCCGGTATGACGGAAGCGCCAGGATTAGCTTGGGCCACCCGTGAAACGAAAGGTGACGAAATGGACGAAGAATCCGCTGAAAGATTACCGGCAGCCGCAGGCCGGCTACTGCAGGCTGACAATAAGCAGGATATTGTTAAGAATCCCGTTATAACAGGGATCGGTTTAAAAAGCATGCTGGAGTCTCCTTATCTTTCGTGAAGTTCTTTAATCTATATATTATAAGTCTTCCAAAGATTGAATGGTCTCAATTTTGATAATTTTTCTCAAAATATGACTATAAATTACATTTTTCTCCTCTCAGATGTCTTTGTAATGCAACTGCGGATGGCGATACACCTAAATCCAGGCTTCCGCTTCGATCAGGAGGGGATAACCAAAACACGGATCTGCAAATAACTCTCAGGCCGTCATCCTTTTTATAGGCATTATAACAAAATAGTCACAGAACCTTCTCTTAGCCTCCTTCTCATTACCTCTAATTAGCATCTGGTACTAAGTAAAGTGCTATACTATAGAGTATGGATATACCATTACGTTTATATAGGAGAGGTTCATTTGGACAATCAGCATTGGATCGCACCGGAATTCTACAATCTGACTTCGGAAATGGAACAGCATCCTTCCGATAAGATTGCGCTTAAATGGTTGCATGAGGATGGCGCTTACGAGGAAATTACCTACGGGGAGCTGTTAGGACAAGCTAACCGGCTTGCCGGCGGCCTTAAAGAACTCGGACTTCAACAAGGTGACCGCGTGCTGGTCATGGTTCCGCGCCGCATTATTGCCTACGCAATCTATCTCGCCTGCCTTAAGCTCGGACTCGCCGTTATCCCTTCCTCCGAGATGCTCCGGGCAAAGGATTTATCCTACCGCCTGCGCCATTCGGAAGCGAGAGCTGTAATCGTCTGGTCTGAAGTTACCGCAGAAGTTAACAAAATCGCCGAAGATCTGCCGGCCTTGGACTACCGTCTCTCCGTATCCGGAAATGAAGATGACCTTGGTGAAGGCTGGATCAGTTTGGAGAGCCTTATGGCGGACAAGCCGGATACTTTCCCGGCCGTAGCCAGCCGCCGCGACGATATTGCCATCCTTGCTTATACCTCCGGCACTACCGGCAACCCTAAAGCCGTAGTTCATACACATGGCTGGGGATATGCACACCTGCGGATCACCTCATCCCTATGGCTGGACATCCGCGAATCAGATACCGTCTGGGCAACTGCAGCACCGGGCTGGCAAAAATGGATCTGGAGTCCGTTCTTAACTGTGCTCGGCAATGGTGCCACTGGTTTTGTCTACAATGGTCCATTCCATCCGGACCGGTATCTGCAGCTGCTTCAGGATCAAGCCATTCAGGTATTATGCTGCACCCCGACGGAATACCGCTTAATGGCCAAGACGGAAGGACTGCCGCAGTATGACCTGTCCAAACTGCGCTGTGCCGTATCCGCCGGCGAGCCTCTGAACGAGGAGGTCATCCGGACCTTCCAACAGCATTTCGACATTACCATCCGCGACGGCTACGGCCAGACGGAAAGCACGCTGATCATCGCTGCGCTGAAGGATCAGCCTATCCGTGTCGGGTCCATGGGCCAATCCATCGCGCCGGGCATTGTCGAGGTGATTAACGAGGAAGGGCAGCCGGTTCCTGCGGGTGTTGTCGGCGATATCGCCGTGCATTTGAGCATGCCTGCCCTGTTCCAGAACTATTACAAAGACCCTGAACGTAAGGCGAATTGCTCCCACGGGGAGTATTTTGTCACCGGAGACCGGGCGCGCAAAGATGAGGATGGCTATTTCTGGTTTGAAGGCCGGGGAGACGATATCATCATCAGCTCAGGCTACACCATCGGTCCTTTTGAAGTGGAAGAAGCCCTGATGAAGCATGCCATGGTTAAAGAATGCGCAGTTGTGGCCAGCCCTGACGAGATCCGCGGCTCGATCGTAAAAGCCTTTGTCGTGCTGAAGGACAATAGCGCAGGCACACCGGAGCTGATTAAGGAATTGCAGAGTCATGTCAAGGAAATGACAGCCCCTTATAAATATCCGCGCAAAATTGAATTTATCACGGATCTTCCGAAGACTACTTCCGGCAAGATACGGAGAATTGAGCTGCGGGAGCAGGAAAAGCGGTCCGTGCAGGGGTAATGGATAACAGTTGCTAAGTTTCGTATCAGTGTGCGAATCTAACAAAGAGCAGCCCGGATTCGGGCTGCTCTTTGTTGCAGGTACAGTAGCTATTTTATCATTCGGTCTGCTTAAAGCAGCAGCGACATCAACGATTAACTGAACCGAAGCCCTTACCCATCGTATTCCTCATCCCCGTTCCGCGTTTGACAGCCAATAGTATAAAAACAAAAACCAACCCAAGCACAATCGTTGTTACAAGACTTCCCTCTACTCCAAACTCTCCTCCGGTGATCCAATCGGCACCCGTTAATTTCAGCGAATACAACCCATGTGGTGTATTTCCGCTGACTGCGATGCCCAGTACGTACCCTTGAAACAGATTCCACGAGATATGCAGGGCTATCGCAAAATATAAGTTTCCTGTCCGGATGACCATCGTTGAGAAGATAAGAGCTACCAACACAATGTTAAGAAAGCATATCCCGTTGTAGCCCGGATTGGCTATATGCGCAAGTGAAAATAGTACAGAGGTGATGGCCACGGCCCAATAAAGGCCCACGCGACTGGCCAGCAGATGCTGAATAAATCCTCTGAACAGAATTTCTTCGCAGATTCCAGCTAGGATTGCGGTGATGACCAGATCAACGATATCTAGCCGCATAAATTGAGGATTGGCCCACTCCCCCTGAAAAGTTGCTGAGCCGAACCCCCACAGCAGCAGAGAAATACATGTCAAGAGTAGCATTCCGCTAATGAATCCTTGAATGAATCTGGCTCCGTCAGGCCGCGGGAGTCCGATAGAGGTTAAGGGAAGTTTATGCAGGACACGTACCGTAAACCATACGGTGATAAACATATAAAGACCATTTGATTTGAATATCCGCACCCAGCCGTCCTGGTCGAACCATTGCCGGGAATCCACCCGCAGCGAGACCCCAAATGAGACAATCATTGTAATAGCAAATATTGCTGCTGTCAGCAGCAGTATCTCCCATCCTGCTCTGATTTGGCGGTTTTTATTTCTAAATAGATTATGCATCTAACCTGCACCTTCCCTTTACCAATCTGTCCATTAGACGGTAAAAAAGGAAGAAACCCCGCAACAGATTTGGATTATTCCGCCCAATATTCCGCAGCCGGATTGAGGGCTGCACCTACCTCGCCTTCTTTGACCAAATCGCAGTCGAGATAACCTTCCTCATCTAAAAAATAAACTTCCTGCTTATAGAATTCGCATAACGTCTCCAGAAATTTCTGTGGTGAATCATACATCACAACCAGGTCGCCGTAGTCATGCAGCAGGTCGCAAATCCGCTCCGTTCCGTCAGTGGACCGGTAGTAGCAAATAAAGTCGCTGCCGTAATTGGTCAAGATCGGAAGAATCACTCCGTCTGTCCGGTGGCCCTTCTCCTCCAGAATGCCTGCCAGCACCTGCATTTCCTGCTTATATTCCTTAATATGAATCAGCCTGTATCCCGGTATGAACTCAATCAGGCTTGGTTCTTCCTCATCGCTGCCGGTACCTGAAACCGCGCTATAAATTACTTTTAGAAGCTCCGGCACTTCGGGCACGATGCTGCTGATTGAAGAGTTACCGTCTTCCGGACGGCTTCCCAGGCTGGCAATATAATTGGGGCGCAATTCCCCGGAGAGCTTAAGAAATTCCTGAAATTGCTCAAAGAGCGGTTCGTTTGATGGGTTAGTGTTCATGTTGTCATCCTTTGTGTGTAATTGATATAGGAAAAGATTGCTGCTGCAATGTTCCAATCTCTTCCTCTTGCCACCTTACTATATATCCGCCGGGCTTAGCAATGGAGTGAGCGGCTGGAACTAAAAACGAAAGAGCCAAGGACTTGTCCAGTCCTTGGCTCCCCGCTATATTACTGCTAACTATTTCGTCGCTGAAATCCACAACTTCTCCAGCCATTGATCGAAATCCTCGCCCTTCTCACCTTCGTAAGCATCGTAGACGTCGATTCTCATCTTCTTCAGCTTTTCCTTGAACTCTTCATACGAATGGTCTTTAGGGAGACTCTTCTTGATGCGCAGCGCAATCTTGGATACGCCTCTGAACAGCTCTGCCTTATTCTTCGACGGCACCTTCACATCTTCGCCGAAGGCTTTCAGCTTCTCATACGCAGCTTCTTGAACGGTATATACAGGATCGCTAATCATCAGGCGATTCAGAATATCGATAATTTGTTTGTGCTTCGTCTGTCCCAGCTCTTCCACTGCAGCAAGACGCGCTCTCCAATCCGCCGAACGGCCGGCGGCTTTCTTCAGCTCCTCGTAATTCTCGGGCAGCTCTTGGTTCACTTCTTCATTATTCAAACGATACAATCCCCTTCTTGGTTAAATCTGCTGATAGTGCAATTCTACCGTACTGCACTCCTTAATTTCAATCTTTTGGCCAAACATTAATACGCCGTAAAAAAAATCCTGCAGAATCGCCTTCGTCTTCTACAGATTGCGGGCATCTTCGATGTGCCTTATGCCTGATACCAGCGCGGAATGACTCTACTGAAATAATCATAATCCTCCAGCGCCATCCTGCCGCGGGTCATCATGCATTCAATGTCGGCTGCCCCAAAGGGGATCGACCACTTAATCGAAAAAAGCGAGCTGTAGGCCACGTACAGTGCCTGCCTGTTCCAAAATTCCTCTGGAGGCGTTCCTTCGAAATATCCTTCAAGTTTGCCTTTGGCAAACGGAACGCTCCGGTCTCTGTCAAAGAACTGCAGCTTATAGAACTCTTCAACATAATCACCGTTATCCCAGCGGTTGAAGTCAATTACTCCAATCCCGCCTTCAGGAGTGTAGATGAGATTGCCCATATGAAAGTCTCCGTGCTGGTAGACCTTCTTCACGTTATGGATAAGCCTGATATTTTCTTTTACATAAGCAATAGCTTGCTCATCGCCCTCCAAATGATACAGGCAGTCTTCGTATTCTTTGATCCGGGCCAGAATTTTCGCCTGCATCTGTACTTCCCATTGAGGAAGGTCATTGCTATTCGGGATGGAGTGCATCAGCTTCAATATCCTTCCCGCCTCCACGCCAAGCTCATACTGTTCCTTAGCCGTTAGCGTAAGCAGACACTCCTCCAGCGGACGACCCTCTACCCACGTCAGCAGCATATAGGTATACCTGCCTTGGCCGCATGTTCCGAAATCAATCACCCGCGACATCGGAAAATCAAGCTCATTAAACAGCTTTACAACCTGATGCTCTGCCTGCTTCCGCTGGAAGGCTTCAATGCCCGAGATCCTCAGCAGCAGCTTGCGCCCGGCCTCATCCTCGACATAATACTTTTTATCCTTCGACCAGCCCTTAAGTACCGGTTCGATGATTGTCCACGATTCCGCCCCGTGAATTCCGCTTAATTCCTCATGCAATTCCCTCTCCCCCTTAAGATCTAGAAGTCAGAGATTCCCCAAACAAGCTTCTACTTATAACTATTTTTTCGCCAGTTCAGGCAACATCAGTGTCGCTCTCCTCTTCTTGTGGCATCGGATAAATATCTTAACATAAATGGACCCTACTGGAAATGCAGTATTAACTGGCCAAAATCAGAATTATCCACTCGAAAAGTGGGGGATCTCATTTTCCTGTAATGGATGAAAGTGGTAAAATATTTGCACGGGACGGATTCACTTCAGCCCTAATCTGTTCGAAATAAGAAACAGGAGAAGGTGGTACTCATTCCAGCAGTTATTGCAGCAGGCTGCATTGCGGTCCTTGCATTGGTCGGACTAGTCTTGAGATTCCTACAGGTACGGAAGCAGATGAGCGCCTGTGAGATCATATTTTCTGAGCGTTTGGCTAACTTCTATGGTCTTTCTTCCCTAGGCCCAGGTCAATTCCACGGAAACGGCTGGCTGGCCTTGACCAAAGATTCCCTGATCTTCAAGATGTATTTTCCGGCCAAAAGCTTAAACATCCCTCTTGAAACGATAAACAGGGTGGAGGCCGTACGTACCCATCTGGGCAAAACCGGAAAAGCGGGTTCCTCCCTGCTCCGTATCAGCTATCTCACTGGAGAGCACGAAGAAGCTGCCGCCTGGAACGTGGACCATACCGCACAATGGATCGAAGGGATTAGGGCAAACGGTAGAACAGGCCTCTTTTCCCGGGAAGGAAATCGGCATCTATAAAGAGGCATCCGGGTGCTCTACAACGAGATGGAGAATGGTAAATACGTCCGGCAGACCGCTTCCAGTGTTTGAATTTTCATTGTGGATTTGGGCAATCATAGAGTTTCTTACATGCTTCTATTGCACATTGTATGTTTAATTAAAGACATGCCCAATGCAAGGACAATGCACATCATCCACATAAAAATTGACAAATTTCGGATGACGGTGTTACGCTCACAATGCGTTCTTTAAATAGAACAAATCCGCCAACGGATCTGTTCACATTCCACTAAGGAGAGTCTCTATGACTGACCGGTATACCCTTGATAAAAGGAGCTTATCTAAGGAAGTATTACTTCTTCTTGCACTGCTTACAGCTGACAGCATCGATGATATGGCGGAGCGGAATCCGGAGCGGTTCGCGGATATCGACTGGGAGCTGATGATCCGGCTATCGCTGCATCACCGCGTTTATCCTTTTTTATATCCCAAGCTTAGCCGCATGCAAGGTGAATCTGTACCGTCTGTGGTTACCCAGCGTTTGAAATGGGAGTACCGCAGAAATACCGTCCAGATGCTTCAGCTCAGCGGTGAAATGGGGAATATCGGCGAATCGCTTGCCCGGCTGAATATCCGTTCTCTGTTTCTGAAGGGTCCGGTGCTTGCACAGGATTTATACGGTGATATCTCGCTGCGCACCTCGCGTGACCTCGATTTTATTGTGCCGATGGAACAGCTGGCCGAGACGGAAGCATTGCTGGTCTCTCTCGGTTACGTGAAAGAAGAGGAATTCGAGAGCATATTGGGAGACTGGAAGTGGCGCGAACATCACAACACCTTCAATCACCCCGCCAAAAACATCAAGGTTGAGGTTCATTGGCGATTAAGTCCCGGGCCTTCTAAGGAGCCGGTTTTTGATGAGCTTTGGAAACATGCACGGACAAGCAGCCAGCTCGGACAAAACGTCCATTACTTGGGCAGGGAGGATTTATTCCTGTTTCTGGCTGCGCATGGGGCAAGGCATGGCTGGTCGAGGCTGAGATGGCTGCTGGATATTAAACAGCTGCTTCTGCAAGAGCCTGACGCCGGCGTGTTGACCGGGCTGCTCCGGCGTTATAATTACGACAGCGTTGGTGGGCAAGCCTTGATCCTCGCGGCGGATTTGCTGGAGGTGCCGATTGCTCCCGGTCTGTCCGGGTTGACGGACAAGCCGAAGGCTCGCCGGTTGGCACAGCTTGCACTTTTCTATGTGGCACGTATGGTTAATCTGCACAATCCGCCCCTGGAACCCGAGGTGGAGCGGCATTACAAATATTATCAGCCGGCGATTCTTACGCCGTGGCATCAGTTCCTATATGCAGCAGGCTTCCTTTATCCTTATGCGGTGGATAAGAAAACGCTGCCCCTGCCGAAGCCACTGCATTTTCTTTATTTCCCCCTACGCCCCTTCTTATGGACTTGGCGAAAACTAACCGGCAAAAAGAATTAACATATTTACATAAGTGTGATAAGGCAGCTGCTACAGGGCGGGCCAAATACAATTGTACAACGTGGACGGAGATACACGCCTGTGGTTTGTGTTTGGGTAGTGCGGGTTCGAGTTCATAGTGCGGGTGCGGGTTCATAGTTCGGGTTCGGGTACAGGTGGGAGTGCGAGTTCGGGTTTCCCCCTCTGTTTGGTTAGTTGTATTTCGTGCAGTTATAATCCAGCTTTTCGTGTTCGATATGGATATAATTGCACTCCTTACATCTATTTTGAGGAATTCAGCTAAAAGTGAGCAAATTCCTATTTTTAGTTGCACAGACTACATCTAACTCCCAGAAACGGCCGCCGTGGCACCAGATAGCTGCAGTAACTACATCTAACTAGGCTGCTGTCCAAATCAAACCTTCATCTATATAAGCTAACCTTGAGATTGCGGCGGAGTGATGATTTCGCGTGCTTAATCGGAGGACGGCACAGGAGAAGGATGTGTGTGCCGTTGGGTGAGCTGGGTATCGCGTGCAGGGCGTTGGGTGAACTGAGTACTGGGTGAGCCGAGCGTTGCGTGTGCGGGACGTTGGGTAAACCGAGTTATGGATGAGCCGAGCGTTGCGTGTGCGGGATGTTGGGTGAACTGATACATAAGTGCCGAGCATTGGGTGAGTAAGCATTGCGCGTGCCCCAAATTGGGTGTGTCGAACACCCATTGCCCGTATGCGGCAGTTAAGCTCTGCTATGGCGTCGATGGGGTTTAGAGAGCATTTTCACTAATTATAGTAAAAGCCATCAAGGAATCTGGTGTACTTCATACACTAGATTCCTTTCTTTTGGAGCTCACATAGCATTCTGTTGTATTTCGTACACTAGATTTCTCAAATATAGCTGCATATCGGCGGTTCTTCGAAATATGACTGCACAAAGTGCAGTAGAATCGAAATATACCTGCTTTCGGTGGAATTCTGCTGTACAAAGTGCAATCATCTTCAAACTCCATGCCAAATCGGCTGATAGATGTGACACCAAAAGCCCCTCCCTGCCGATTTCGGTAGAGAGGGGCCATGCTATTTGTCTATTCGTCTATTCGTCTATTCGTCTATTCGTTCTTTAGTCTATTTCTCTATTTGTTATCTCTTTACCGATCTATCCCTCTAAGATGTCCAGTCGTCAACAGGTCTCGCCAGCTTCAACCCGAAATTGTGCGTCGCCTACATTGCCTCTTCCTGGCTGCTCAGCAACCGGCTGAACATGCCGCCTTTTTCCGAGGCCAGACCGCCGAACACGCCCTGCTGGATGACCCGACCCTGGTCGATGACCAGAATCTGATCGGCTCCCCGGATGGTGGACAACCGGTGGGCGATCACGATTACCGTCACGGAATGCTTTAGCCGTTCGAGCGCTTCCTGAATCCGCTTTTCGTTCTCGGTATCGAGCGCGCTTGTCGCTTCATCGAGGACCAGAATAGAAGGCTTGCGGATAATCGCGCGTGCCAGCACCAGACGCTGCCGTTCGCCGCCGGACAGGCGGATGCCCCGGTCACCGATCAGCGTATCCAGTCCTTCCGGCAGCTTGCGGACAAAATCGGCCGAAGAAGCAAACTCCAGCGCTTCCCACAGTTCTTCCTCGCTGGCATCCGGTTTGATCATCGTCAGATTATCGCGGATCGTCGCGTTGTACAGAAAAGGATCCTGCGCTACATAACCGATGGAGCGCCGGTAAGACAGGAGGTTGTCTCCTGAAATGGACTGACCGTCGGCCAAGATCTCGCCCGATTCCGGCTGCATCAGCCCCATAAGCAGATCGACTAGCGTGCTTTTCCCTGCGCCCGAACGTCCGACAATCGCCGTCATCTTATTAGCCGGAATCACCACATTTACCCCCTGGAGCGAATATTGCGGCTCCTGCGGATCATAACGGAAGTTCACGTTCCGGGCTTCCAGGCTTTGCTTCAAAGCCATAGGTGTAACTTGCTTCGCACTTTCCCCTTCCGCACCGTGTTCAGCAGCCTGCAGGCATTCTTCCTGCAGCGCCTGAAGCTGCTTGAAGGAAGGCAGTACAGAGGCGAGCTGCTCCATCAGCGACTGAAGGGCAGCAAAAGTCGGCCACAGCCGGGCAAACACGAGGATGACCAACAGGAAAGACGGGCCTTCTGCGTGCAGAAACCGGAAAGACACGAAGATAAACGCAGCAATCAGGAGCGTCGACGACATTTTGTACAGCAGCTGGGAATTCGAGCGCAGTCTTGTATAGTCCAGCTGCTCGTTTTTGACCTCAGCGGTAAACCCATGAAGCCAGTCCAACCGGGAATGCTCCAGATTATTGCTTTTGATATCCTTGATTCCGTTCAGTTGGTCCGTGATTCCGGCTAGATACATCTGGCCGAGCTGGGAGCTGCGACTGCCCAGCCTCTTGGCTTTGCGGATGAATCTGCGGGAGAACAAGGACAGCAGAACCGCACATACCAGTACAGAGAGAGTCATCTTAGGGGACAGCCAGAAGGCGAAGCCGATCTGCACCAGTGTGAACAGGAGTGAGGTGAGAAACTGCAGAAAACAGCTGATTCCAGCGAGCACCCTCGCCATTTCCGTGGTCATTACGTTGATAAGGTCAGAGGTGCGTTTTTTGAGGAAAAAGGCCCACTCCGACCGCAAAAGTGCGCTGTAAACATCATACCGCAGCTGCCGGCTGTAGCTCTGCTGAATCTCCACATTACGGACCGCAACAAAGCGTGAAATCAAATTTTGACAGAACACGATAACGACATACCCGCCGAGCACAATCCCAAGCGCCGTCGTCTGCGGCAGCTCTGACAGGAAACCGAGCATAGGTATACTGTATCCCGCTCCTGTTCCGCCTAGCTGAATACCGGCCATTCCCAGCATCGGTACAAGCAGCAGAATGGCTGAGCTCTCCAGCAGTCCGCTGATGACCATGCCAAGGAGGTTAAGGTACAGTTTGACTCCGGACAAGCGCTGAAGCTGCCGGATGTAATAGATTATGGATTGCATGGTCCCACCTCGATTACTCGGCTTGTAACACTTTGGCAAACTTCTCCACAACTACAAAACCCTGCATGGCATCATCGCCGGAGACATAATAAGCTCCGCTGCGCAGCCAGGCATGGGCGATCATTTGACCTTGCTTATCTCTGGCAACCCCCATATAGAGTGTGCTTTCAATCCCGCGTCTCTCTAACATTTGTAGCCCAGCCACTGCACGGACCATACAGGTGCTCTTCCAGGGTGTAAAACGGCTGATGACACGAATCGCTTTCGTAATATGCTTAATCCGGGGAATATCGGCCGCATTGGACACCTCAGAAGTCTCCTGAGACTGTATCCCCAGCCGTGGAGCCGTTCTTGCAAACGGAAAAAGCAGCTGGATTCGCACCAGAAAAAGCCTCCATAATGCCTCTGGAATCAGCGCCACAGCAGCCTTGTCAACGGTCAGCAACAGGCGGATGCGACGGAGGGTTGTCATGATCCGCTAACATTTACGACGAGATCCTCATCCAGCAGACTTTGCACAAAAGCAACCACATCCTGCTCGGCAAGCTCCGCCGAAACTTCAAAAATCTCCTGGATGGTCTCCACAATCCGTCTTACGGTAACCGGTGATGCCAGGGCCGACCAAATCTCTCCGCCAACCTCACCCAGATTGTAGTACTTGCCATTCTTCACATTCAGCATGACTTTCTCGCCGTCCATGTCACTGGCGATATTGCCCTCACGCTGCACAAGGACCGTTTCAAGGGACAAAATATTTGTAGTATTCATAGGTTCATCTCTCCTCCACTTGATGTTGGATCGTTTCATATATAAGCGAAGCTTGTGCCGGGGCACTGAAGCCTGCTTCAGGACGGGTAAGCCGGTACATCGGCAGCCGGTTAACAAAAGAGGCCAACATGCCAAAATGCCATTCGCGGATCCCAATCCGGTCAATCATCGCCTTTTGATAAGTGTGATTAAATAAAGTATGGAACCGTTCCAGGCCGCTGATGGCGTGCAGGGCTACCGGACTTTCTCCGGCCGCCGACAATTCAAACACACCTGCGAGCGGCAGCGGTTCAGCCTGGAAGCGGTCATGCACGGGAACGGCAAATTTAGTTTCACGTTCGAATAACGGGCGGTAAGAGGACGAATTCATTCCCAAATAGTCCAAGCTCTGCTGCCACAGCTTTTGCTGCGGATAACCTGGAACTGCTAATGGATGTCCATTTTGCACCATAACGGGAATAACGTCGTCGCTGATCAGCAGGTGGCCCTGATCCATCAAATAGGAGGCAAGTGTCGATTTACCTGCCCCTGAACGCCCAACTAGCGCGTAAGCCTTGTTGTCCAGTACAAGCGCACTGCCGTGAAGAGGGAGAATTTTTTTTTGCATCAGCAGAACGCCCATGCAGCTTCCCAGAATAAAGAGCCGTACACAGTCGCCATCCGCACCTGGTGCAGGTGACACTGTAATCGTACTGCCGTCCCGAATGGAGAAAATAGCGGTTTCCTTGGCTTCAAACATAACTTCGTTCCCTGATACACCCAGGCTGGGTGTGATCTTCGGAATGGCCTGCCAACGCTCCGACAAGTCTTCTTGAAGGACCGACACACTGCCGATCACCCCCGGCTGGTCAGTAAGAGGAAGCTCCGGCAAGGGAAATTCACTATGAATTTGCAGACCAAATGCTTTATAAGCCAAGCCTTGAACGATACTCGCCATACGATTCACTCCATCCTGTAAATTCACATGTTCTAAAAGGTGATGATGAAAAGATAGCCCTTCTCCCCCTTCAGCAAGCATAGGGGGATGAGGGCCGCACGACCAAAAGCAGTCTTAGGAGTAGTGCACGATCTCATCCGGATCATCTTGGAAGGAGTCGGCGAGTTTAAATCCTGGTCCAGCCATAGTCATTTTAACGTCGAGCACTTCCAAAGCAGGCTTGCTGTATTCCTTTTTCATATTCTTTCACCCCCTTTCAGGCGTCTTGCTATCAGGATAATGATTTCAGAAAGCGGTAAAATACAAGTCCCCGTGTAAGGAGGCGGAACTCCGAATTGTAAATCATCTCCGGTTTAGGCTCACTAATCCGGTCCAAACATCCCGCAAGCACATTGTTGTTCAAGTAGGCTGCAGTCCGGGGGTCCTTAATCATTTCCCGAAGCTCTTCGAGGAAGCTGTCCCACTGCGGCAGCATCCGGAGAATCCCGTCTGCTCCCTGCACTCCGCGCTGCTTCCGGTTCATTCTGACCTCATCCGGCAGACGTCCCTCCATGGCTCTGCGAATCAGGGAACGGTCCACCCCGTTCTGGACAAACTGTCCCTCCGGCACGGACAGGCAGAAGCGGATCACGCGCAGATCATTCGTGGGATCACGGTCCCATACCCGGTACTTCAGCGACATCTTGGTAGCCACTGTTCCGTTGACATTCCAGATATGCGGCTGCTCAAAATGCTTCTGGCGGATATCATAAACCGTCTGCGAGGAGGGTCTACGGTCCATATTGAATTCCCGAAGACGTTCATGGACCTCCGTTCGTTTGGCAAAATCGGGATGAATCAGCTCAAGCTGCATCTCCCGTTTGCGGGGCAGCAGCCGCTCAAGCGACGGAAAGGCCTTTTTACCGACGATCTGCAGCACCTTTCTGCGGTTCGCTTCCATCGACTGATTGTATTGCTTATTCTCACGGTAGAAAGAGAGCCACCGGAATTCACGAATCAGCTTGGCCTGATAATCCAGTGCAGGTCCCCAGGAAACACTCCAATTGCCTCTTTGTCCACTCAGCAGAACACCAAGTCCCTGCTGTTGTGCCTGTTCAAATATGCCTTTAAGCCAGTAAGAATTTTCAATGAACTTGTAGGGCATCTCCAGAATATCCAGCCATTCGTCAATCTCGGTATAAGGACTCTGCTCGGGAAAGTTCAGAAAGCTCGGCTGAATATTCCCTACATGATCAATCGTCTCCTGAATAAAAGGACGCTCATCTGCTACCCTTTTGCCCAGATTAAAACCGGTAAAGCTGTCTACAGGATAATAACTGAAGGTATGCAATGGTTTCCCGCGGCGACGGAGTTCTTCAGCAGCGAAGCTGACTACCGAGCCGGAGTCAAGCCCCCCGCTCAGGTTGGCACCGGCGGCAAGATGGGTCCGAAGCCTATCTTTGACCGCCTGTCCGAATACTTCGCGGAAGGCTTCCTCGTATTCCCCGTTGGAGCCAAGACGCAGTTTAGGCGGTGCCTGCAATATAAAGTAACGGGAGAATGTAATTTTCTCCCCGGTGATGGTCATGGAATGTGAAGGAGGCAGCTGTTCAATAGCTTGATAAACCGTTGAAAAGCAGTCCGTCGCATCGACTCTATTCTGAATAGCCAGAAACTCTGAGACCCATTCTTCATTCAGCTTATGGCTTACACCCGGCATAGAAAGCAGCGGATGAATAACTGTGCAAAAAGCGAAACTTTCAGTGGATCTATGAAAATAGAGCGTCCGGTTGCCGGAGAAATCTCTGGCTCCGAAAAGGGTTTGCTTGCGCTCGTCCCAGATCATGAAGGCAAAGTCTCCTACCAGATGAACGGGTGTCTGATCTCCCCACTTCTCGTAGGCGAGCAGGATGAGCAAGCTGTCGGGTATGGTGTCCCGGTCTTCATAGGGCACCTGAAGCTGCCCAAACAGCTCGCTGCGGTTGTCGATAATGGCATCCGCTGTAATTGCTATCCTCCGCTCGGGATCATAAAACGGCAGCTTTTCGTTCAAGGATTGTGGAGTAATCCACTGCGCACGGCAACCGAGGAAAATCCCCTGACCCTGCCAGCCCCTTGCATCATCCGCAGGATAACGGCTCAGCTGCTGCATAAGACTCGGTCCCTGATCAGGATTCAGATTATGGTGCTGCAATTGGCAGATACCGGCGATTGCGCTCATTTTGTGGCCTCCACCTGTATAAAAAATCTCCACTCGGCTCTTAAAACCCGGCAGGAGTTTTCCAGCGTTTATATTTTAATAGTTCTTAATAAAGAACACTTCTTAATATATAAGATAACGGTATTGCCATTCATTGTGAATAGCACCTAAGACTACTTTTAGGTATCCTTTAGCGTATTGACCTCAGTAGACTTTTGTGGTAGAGGAAAGCATCTAGGGAATCACACCCGGCGGTTGATTGTTGTTCAGCCATTGCTTACTATTATAAATAGTATCGGCAACCTGATCAGTCAGCCACCAGACAAGCAATCATCCTAAATATAACGATTAAGGAGTGTCTATTGTGTCAAATAAACTGATCGGCGCGGCAGCAGTCATCCTGAATCTGGAAGGGCATGTCCTTCTGGTTAAACACAGCTACGGTAAATACAATTGGGAACTGCCCGGAGGGTTATCCGAGGCACAAGAGTCGGCAGAGGAAAGCGCGCGGCGCGAAGTGCTGGAGGAGTCAGGACTTAAGGTCACTCCAGAGTCTTTAACCGGGGTCTACTATGACCCGAGTAATGATATGCACCATTTTGTTTTCACTTGTAAAGAAGACTCCTATCAAACACCTAAACCCTGCTCGCCGGAGATTGTGGAGTGCAAATATTGTGCTGTAGACGACCTGCCCCGGCCCATTAGCGATTTCACTGTGCAAAGAATCCTGCACGCGCTAAATCCCGCCAGCCAGCAACTTTTCCATGTGATCGGACCCAGACAATGGACCGAGTAAAACCAAACAGGATTCATATCATTGGTCCCGTCGGCAGCGGTAAATCCACCTTAGCAAGAAATCTGTCCTCCTCATTAGATATCCCTTATTACGAGCTCGACAACATCGTATGGAGGCGGACAGAAGGCGGTGATGTCAGGAACAGCGTGGAAGACAGAGACCAGATACTGAATAATATCCTTGCCACTGACAAGTGGATCATTGAAGGCGTGCATCATAAATGGGTAATGCAATCCTTTGAGCAGGCAGAGATGATTATGTATCTGGACACACATATCTGGAAAAGGAATTACCGCATATTCAAACGATTCGCCGTACAAAAACTGGGGTTTCAAAAAGGGAATTATAAACAATCCTTTGAAATGCTGAAAAAAATGTACATATGGAATTACGGACATCAGCAGAAAGAGCGGCCTGAAATTTTCGCAGCCTTGAAGCCGTATCAGGATAAGCTGCTTGTGTTACGGGACAACAGCAATCTTCACAAGCACATCAAGCTATAAATCCGCCTGTATTATGCGGGATTTCCCGTAACCCTATAGTTCGGTATATCAAGCGATACATTAATGTTGAACGCAAAGTCGATTTTGTTGTCATGAAAGGCTATTGTATAGGTGACCACGTATGGCGTTTCGATGTAGAACAGGATGAGTTGAAGCATGCTGGCATTTTCCCAGAGCGCATACGTGACCACCTCTTGCCGCTCTTGGGATAAGTCTTTAGGGAACACATCTGCCCCATGAAGCGGCTTGGAAAAATGAAACAGAATGACGTTATCCCGCTCATCCCCATAGAACATATGAAGCTCCAGTTGTTCGTCTTTCCACTCAAAAATGATTTTTTGGAGACCGTGGGGATTTTCATTGATTAAATAACATCTGTTAACCAGATTCGGTATATTTTCCGGTATAGGCTTGAAGGCAGGAACAGGATAAGCCATAGCCCCCAACCGGTGCTGGAGCTTGAGCATATCCTCAGAGTGACTGGAAATCCGTTTGACCCCACCTTGGTCTAATCGATCGATAATGTAATCATAAATCAAGTCTAAAAGACGCTGCAGCTTCGTCATATTCTCAAAGGCCGAGGTGGCCGCAATAACTATTTGCTGTTCAGGAGCCACAAAACAGAGCTGGCCAAAAGAGCCGTCCCCCCGATACGCCCCACGCCGGCATAGATGGAATTGGTATCCATAGCCTTGTGCCGAGTCGACCCGGTCTGCTCTGGCGAGGCGGCGGTTGTCACTTTGTTCCATAGTGGCTAATTCGATATACTGCTCAGACACAATTCTTTTTCCCGCATACAGTCCTTTATTCAGCAGCAACTGGCCAAATTTCGCGATACTTTCAATCGATAAGCTTAATCCCATCCCGCCTGCTGTAATACCCAGCGGACAAGTCTCCCATGATGGGCGAGGTATGCCTAAAGGCTCAAACAATCTTGGCATCAAAAAATCAACCATGCCCTGCCCCGCAACCTGCTCCATAATGGCAGACAGCATATAGGTGGAATGCGTGCTGTACACATAATAACTTCCCGGCTCATGCGGAACATCCTGTGCCAGAAATGCCCGCACAAAGTCCTGCTCCCTGGCCACAGCGGCATACATATTATCATGGTGGCCTGCGTTCATGGATAAAAGATGGTGCACCGTCATTTTCGCCAAGTTGGCAGAGATCCGCTGCGGCAGCTTGTCCGGAAAGAAGGAGATCACCGGGGCCTCCAGTTCCATAAGCCCTTCGTCACAGGCGATGCCTACAGCTATGGAGGTGACGCTTTTGCTCAGCGAATACAGCAATTGTGGGCAATCCGGGCGATACGGTGTCCGTGAAAACTCAGCCGTTACTACACCGTTCCGCAGCAGCATAAACTGGTTCACCTCAAGCTCCCGTTGTTCGATCGCAGTGAAGAAATCTAAGAGGTTTCTGGAAGATATCCCGTGATGATCGGGAATACCTCTGGATAACTTCATGGTTTATACCTCCTAATCTAAAATATTATATAGAATGAACTTAAAAACTTGAGATAAGGAAAAGGAGCAACGGAGGGGGATTTTGGAACTGGAGGAGCGGTAGTGTCCGCCTTTGTCTTCGGATTTCTACCGCTAATAGCGGTTAAAATCAAGAAATCTGAAGACAACAGCGGCCGGAAGTCCAAATATTCACCGTAGTTGCGACTGATCCTGTACTCTAAAACCTTAAGTTCAATCTATATAGTTATTTTATCGTTACTATTTGTTTTCCGAGTGCATTATTTCATAGTATAGAACAATTACGATAGAATATAGACTAGTGAAATCTAATCAAGGAGTTGGACCTATGGGCATCACAGATAGCAACCTTATTATGTTATCCATACCCGAAAGCTTTGAAAGTGAACGCCTGCTGATCCGCGCCCCACATTGGGGAGATGGTCTTGCTGTAAACGAGGCCGTCAAAGAAAGCATTGAGGAATTGCGTCCGTGGATGCCTTGGGCAAACAAAGTACCTACCATTGAGGAATCCGAAGCAAGCATCCGCCGCTCGCGGCTGGAATTCCTGGAGCGTACAGATCTGAGGCTGCTCTTATTCCGGAAGGAAACGGGGGAATTAATCGGCAGCAGCGGCCTGCACCGGATCGATTGGCAATCACGCAAGTTCGAGATCGGATATTGGGTTCATTCCGCTTTCGCCAGGCAGGGGTACATCACAGAAGCCGTAGATGCCATTACGAAATACGCGATTCAGGAGCTGCAGGCGAACCGGATTGAAATCCGCTGTGATTCCCGCAATGTGCAGAGTGCCAGAATCGCTGAGCGTTCAGGCTTTACCTTGGAAGGGACGCTGCGCAACGACAAATGTGATGTAACGGGTACTTTAAGACATACTATGATATTTGCCAAGGTTCGGGGTGTAGAGTACGGAGGGGAGTGAATCCCCCCATTGTTCCTAGCTATAATAACGAAAAAAGCAGACGCCGTTTGCATAACGGCGTCTGCTTTTTGGGACTATCCTGATTACGGCGTCGGCATCCCGCCATTGGCATTCAGCGTTTCACCACTGATGTAGCTGGATTCCTGGCTGGCCAGGAATACATAGGCCGGAGCCATCTCGGCGGGCTGGCCGGGACGGTTCAGCGGCGTCTTCGCCCCAAAGTCCTTCAGCACTTCCTCCGGCTGGCCGCCGCTGACCTGAAGCGGGGTCCACACCGGGCCGGGAGCCACAACGTTCACCCGGATCCCCTTGCCCGCCACCTGCTGAGCGAGTGATTTGCTGAACGTATTAATCGCAGCCTTCGTGGTTGCGTAGTCCAGCAAAATCGGTGCAGGCTGATACGCCTGAATCGAAGAAGTATTGATGATCGTGCTGCCCGGCTTCATGTGCTTGATCGCCGCCTTGCAGAGCCAGAACAGCGAGTACACATTCGTCTTGAAGGTGGCGTCGAACTGCTCCGTGGTGAGATCGGCGATATCCGGGACGAATTGCTGCTTGCCCGCAATATTGGCCAGAATATCGACTCCGCCCAGTTGTTCGACCGCTGCGGCAATCACCTGCTCACAGTAGCCCTCATCCTTGAGATCGCCTGGCAGGGCGACGGCCTTGCGGCCCGCTTCCTCTACAAGCTTGACCACTTCCTTCGCGTCAGCCTCTTCCTCCGGCATGTAGGACAGGACTATATCAGCACCTTCGCGGGCAAAGGCAATCGCCACCGCGCGGCCAATCCCGCTGTCTGCTCCGGTAACAATCGCTTTGCGTCCGGTAAGCCGTCCGCTGCCGCGGTAGGTTTCCGCACCGTCATCCGGCTTCGGATGCATCGCCTTCTCCAGTCCCGGAGCGGGCTGCTGCTGCTGGAACTCCGGCGTGGCTTTCTGATATTGTTTCACAGGGTCCTGAATCGTATATTGATCACTCATCGTAAATTCCTCCTCAGTCCAAAATGATTCAACTCTTATCTCTTTATGTAACCAGAACTGGGCTCTCTAAACGGAAGATTATTTCCATTCCAATGCAAAAGGCACAGCAAAAAGGCCGCCCTTACGAATAAGGATGCGGCCTGATGCTGTTAGGATCGGGAGAGAGTCCCGCTATAATTTGCTGCCTAGTTCACCGGAATCGTATAGAATAGCCGCGAACCATTGCTGTTGGTGTACCAGACAATATTGCCCCCGCTGACGACCGGATTGCATTCGGATAATACAAAATGCTTAATCGTCTGGATCGCACCTGCGGCTTGCCCCGAACCATCGATGAATACATATTTCAAATCACCCGGATGATTGTCCTTATCAAATTCCTGCCACAGCACCATGAATTTGTCATCCGTTATCTTCACCAGTTTCGGTATGGAGGCAATACGATCGGTGCCTACATACTTAGCCAGGGTGATATGTTTAACGGAAGCGCTGGCAAGGCTGTTCTTGGGCAATACATTCAGCATGATATCCCGCTGATCCTTCTCCAGGCCAACCATCTCATAAGAGGTGTAATCTTTAACCAAGGAATGGTCGATGCTGTTCATAGCAACAATATAATTGCCTGCGGACATTTCGAACCCGCCAACCGAAACCCCGGTGGCATTCGCCCCGGTTCTCCCAGGAATCTGGAACAGGTCCACCTCGCTGTAACTCTTGCCGTCGCCTTTATTCAGGACGATTGAACGGGGATAGGCATCACCATGATCCACAAGCACATGGCTGCTTCCATCGAACAGCACATATTGATCGAAGGAGTGGCTGACATGATTTTTCTGAAATCTTCCCATATCATTGGTCACGGTCATGGTGCTGGTGTTCACGATAATTGTGAGCTGGGACTGATGGTTTAATCCGTCTTCTGTCGTGTATCTTTCACGGCTGGTGTGGAAGACAAGCGTATCTCCCTGTTCGGCCATCCTTCCGGAGGCTGCATCAAAAGGTACTACCGTGTAGCTCTCCCCGCCTTTAACAGACACACTGTCGATACGGTTGAAGCTTTTATCATAACGGACGATGCGAATGACCTCTTTGCTGTTATCCTCTTCACGGTTCTCTTGTCCAAACGCAATATAGTTGTACTTCTCACCGCTGTAGAAGCCGCCGAACAGCGGAAGCTCATAAGCTACTTTTTGAGTTGCTGTCAATTCATATTTGGCATTGTACGTTTCAATCGCAACCTCCTTGCCCGCCTCAATGACGCTTACTGTCCCGTCGCTATTGTTGACAAGGTAGGACTCTACTGTACTTTTCCATCTGGGGAAATTAGACGATTCGGCATTGCTCTCCACCGCAGCCCCCGTCTTCACACGGTACGCATGGTCCGGAACCTTAGAGAACATCGACAGCTGGTTCAGCTTATTGTCGTATTCGAGCTCAAACGGAATCTTGGCGGCCAAATCTCTCAACTGAAAATAATTTCTGCCGTCAATCGTATAGGCCTTAATAGACTGCAACTGCCCGTCAAGCACCACCTTGGAATTGGACAGTGTAGCGCTATAGCTGCTGCTCTGGCTGTAATATTTGCTGCCTCCGCTCTCCTCAGGAGTATAGGCTTGTCCGGTTATGATCTCAATCGCGTTGTTTTTCTTATTCCAGGTAATATCGAACTGGCTGGAGGTTCCAGAGAAATGTTCGGCGATATCACGCAAGCTGTAATAATTATTGCCGAGTATCGCGAATCCGTTAGACTGCTTCTCTTCTCCATTAAAAAATGTGCTGCTCTCTGCCACCTTAGCCTTCACCGCATTGTCCGCAAAGGTTGTGCTGCCAAAGGCTGGTGTAACCATTAACAATATAAGCAGCAGACTAAATAGCTTTTTCATTCGTTGTTTCCTCCATCGATTATAATTTTGCTAAGAATACTCCTGCCTGCTCCAACATTGAACCTTACCGAATGCCCCCGTTTCTGCTTGGTCTAAGAACCGCTATACTATGTATGTTTTTGTTGCTTTGGTGCCTTATGAAATAGAATATTCACTTACTTACGCAGTTTCTCCCTTTTTTCTTGGCCCGGTATAAGGCGGTGTCCGCAGACTTCATGACCGTATCCGGCGTTTTGTTTTTTTCATTTTTTTGGGCAACGCCGATGCTTATCGTTATGTAAATGGGCCTGGCTGATCTTGAGCTTGCAGATTTCGATTTGCGCTTTGTTTTACCTTTTCCTCTGTTCTTCCCCCGCAGTGTAAAAGCACGCTTAGCCACTTTCTCGCGCAGCTCTTCCAGATGCGGCAAAGCATCCTGAATGCTTTTACCCGGGAACAGGATCGTAAATTCCTCACCGCCATAACGGAAGGGCCTTCCGCCTCCGGCAACCTCTCTTAAGGTAGAAGCGACGAGCCTTAGCACTTCATCCCCCGTATCATGGCCATAAGTATCATTGAATTTCTTAAAGTGATCGATGTCCAGCATGGCAATCGCATAATTCATCCCCAGCTTCATCATATCCTGCTTCAAGGCCCGCCTGGAAGGAAGTCCGGTCAACTCATCGGAGAACGCCATCGAATACGAATCCTGAATGATCGAGGTGATCAGAATGATCCCCGATACGCCCCATAATATGGAATATAGGATAAGATCATACTCGCTATGCAGCACATATAACATTCCCGCCAGCACCGCAATGAAAGAAATATCCTGCGATGACTTCTGGGAAACTTGCCTGATGATAAGTCTTATCCCCGCCAACACAAAAGCAATCAGCGAGACTTGCGACAATGGGGTGAGATCACGCAGCGTTACAGGCAGCAGATCCTTGCCGATCCGGTGCAGAATGACGCTTTGGTCCGGGTTCAACAACCACACGGCGGCTGCTGCCTGAGCCAATATAAATGCAATGCGGAGAAGTCCCCATAGACTGAATATCCCGCGCTCCTTAAAGAAAGAGAAGATCAGGACATTGACAGGAATCACCAGGCAGAGAATGGAGTGCAGATCGGACACCGACACCTCGCCACCCGCGCCGGGCAGCTCCCGCAAATATTGCAGTGAGGCCAGGCTGAGCGTAAAAATAAGGAGCAGGAAAAACTCCCGGCTGCGGTTGAATTTCCAGGAGAGGACGCCTCCGATCAGAAAGATAGGATAGGGGGCAAGCCTCACAAGCTCCAGCTGCGGCTGGGACAAGGTATGTGTGTTATTGGCAAAGAAGTACGCCAGCACAAGCAGAGCAAACGGCAGTATGATCGTGGATGCGACTTTGAGTATATTTTTCAACGTTCAATAAATCCTCCGTGTCCTTTCAACTATACTTATTTATCGGTTAAATGCCCGCGCCCGCTTAATTATGAATCGAACCCTTTTGCCCACCTGCACATAAAAAAAACCTATCCATTACTGCGGATAGGGTTGTCCGATCTATAGCATTTGTGAACACACATGCGTCAAGTACGTTTAGAATTCCTCATAGGTCGCCGGATCTTGATCCGCGATACGCCCGGATGCTGAGGTTAATCCTGAAATTGTCTCCATTTCTGCTTCAGTCAATGCGAAATCAAACACGTTCAGGTTATCTCGCTGATGCTCTACAGATCCTGCTTTGGGAATCGGAACCGCTCCAAGCTGGACATGCCAGCGCAAGATGACCTGGGAGATTGACTTGTTATATCTTCCGGCAATTTCAGCAAGCTTGTCATTCTCCAGAATACTGCTGCCCCGTCCGAGCGGACTCCATGATTCGGTCACGATTCCGTGCTCTTTATGCCAACGACGCTGCTCTTCCTGGTTAAACAGAGGATGCAGCTCGATTTGGTTCATGCTTGGCGCTACTCCAGTTTCCTTGATCAAACGCTCTATATGCTCCGGCAAAAAGTTGCAGACCCCTATGGAGCGGATCAGCCCTTGCTTCTTGGCCTCGATCATCGCCTGCCAGGCCTCAACGTATAAATTCACATTGGGGTTCGGCCAATGGATAAGATAGAAATCATAATAGTCCAATCCGGCCCGATATAAGGATTCCTGGATCGTTTCCACCGCTTTGTCATAAGCGTGATGGCGCCCCGGCAGCTTGGACGTAATGAACAGCTGATCCCTCGGCACAGAGCTTTGGCGAACCGCTTCGCCAATCGTTCCTTCATTCTCATAATTAAAGGCGCTATCCAGCAAGCGATAGCCGGCATCAATCGCTGTTGTAAGACTTTTCACACCGCCCTCACCCTTCAAGCGGTAAGTCCCAAATCCAATCGCAGGCACCTTTAGTCCATCGTTCAATTCAATTTCCGGGATTCTTTCAGTCATCGTTACTCTTCTCCTTTGTGTCGTGCAATCCCCAAACGGGCTGCACTCTATTTATGTTGAAGACGCAAACGCGCTTGCACCCAGTTCTATTTTACCTTATTTAGTCTGGAAGTGTCGCCTCTACTCCCCTTCGAACGCCCGCTTCAGCGCCGCGATGTCCAGCTTGCCCATACCCATCATCGCCTCTGTAACTCTCTGCGCTTTGAGCGGATCGGGATCTTTCAGCATTTCTTCGAGGACGGTGGGACAAATCTGCCAGGACAGGCCGTATTTATCCTTTAGCCAGCCGCATGGCCCTTTGGAGCCGCCTTCGGACAGTTTCTCCCACAGATGATCAACTTCTTCCTGTCCCTCACAGTTGACCAATAAGGAGATGGCTTCGCTGAACTTAAATTCAGGTCCGCCGTTAAGCGCAGTGAACGATTGACCGTCAAGCTCGAACGTCACCGTCAGAACCGTTCCGGCGGGCCGCCGCCCGTTTTCTCCGTAATACAGGGTATCTATGATTTTGGAGTTTTTGAAGATAGAGATATAAAAGCTGGCCGCTGCTTCCGCTTCGGTATCGAACCATAAATTCGTAACTATTTTCTGCATCACAGATTCCTCCAATAGTTTCATATTCCGCTCGTCTTATTCTTCCACGTACCAGAACTCCCCATACTGGGGGACTGCCAATAGATAATCTTCTACATTACTCCACGCTGTGTTGCCGTATCGATTCATCGGGACTAGAGTTCCTTAGGCTTTAAATGCTTTTCTATAAACTTAAAAGAATTATGATCCAGCTGATTCCCAATACCCTTAATCTGGATTTTATAATACAGCAGGTAAATAGTTTGGGCCATTAACAAAATTAGCGTGATCTCACTTCCATCCTTTATATACGATTATAGATTTTTGCTATGATCCTGCTTTGGTTAAATATGACATACTGTCGTCACTGCTCTATGGTATAACTAGAATAAAAACGAGGTGCGCTGCTGTGGCAAGCTATGAATATTCGTCCAAAGAGGAATTAATCGAGACCATTCATTCCAAGTATGTGCTGCTGGATGCAGAATTTGACGGGATCGACGACAGCCAGAGGGATGCAAGAATACCTGAGGTGGATAAAACACCCGCCGAAATTATCGCCTACCAGCTTGGCTGGCTTCCGCTCGTCATGGGCTGGGACAAGGATGAACGGGAAGGCCATGAGGTCCACATGCCGTCACCCGGCTATAAATGGAACCAGCTTGGCGGACTTTACCAGTCCTTCTACGAGCAATATGCCGCATTATCCCTCGCCGAGCTGCGAGACCTATTCCGTCAGAGGGAGCAGGAGTGGCTGGAATGGATCGGTACGTTAACCGAAGAAGAGTTGTTCACCCAAGGCACCCGCAAATGGACCGGCAGCAAGGATAACTGGCCGATGGCCCGATGGATTCACATCAATTCAGTCGCACCGTTCACCAACTTCCGCGCCAAAATCAGAAAGTGGAAGAAACACAGTGCGGCGGAGAACCCGGGTAATGCATAACAAATGTTGAGGTTAGCATCCCAAGAGCGTTAAGCTCGTTATTAATGCAAACCATAGAGTCCCGTTTACTCCCCCCAATCGGGTAAGTGGCTAAATGGACATTTGCACCTGACAAGCCGCCCATTTCCGGCGGAACACTATCAAAAAGCGGAAGATCGAATAACGGTGTGCAAATTTTTACAGTTGCACACAATCGACATTTTTCGTGATAAACTTACATACGCTGCCGCGATAAAGCAGGCGTCAGGGCTTAGTTATATTTCCATATTGAAACCGGGGGGAAGTAATGAAGACAGCATTGCTCAAGTGGAACCAAGTGAGCCTAGTACAACGAATACTTGTGGGGATTGTAATTGGTATAATTCTAGCTGTATTGATTCCTGATGCAACTGGGGTCAGCATTTTCGGCTCCTTGTTTGTACTGGCATTAAAGGCAGTCGCACCTGTATTGGTCTTGCTCTTAGTCATGTCGGCCATATCCAAACATAAAAAAGGCCAACAAACGAATATGAAAGCGATTCTTGTTCTGTATGGTTTAAGTACATTTTTGGCAGGGCTGATTGCAGTTATCGTAAGTTTTATGTTTCCGGTACGCTTATCACTTGTAAAGGGTGTGAGCGACCTGACTCCACCTGATGGAATTGTAGAAGTACTCAAAGCTTTGCTGTTTAATGTGGTCGATAACCCGGTAAACGCCCTAATGAATGCCAACTATATCGGTATCCTGACATGGGCTATATTACTTGGCTTTGCTCTTAGAAATGCCAATGATAACACCAAAGACACGCTTACTAATTTTTCAGATGCTGTCTCGCGAATCGTCAAGTGGGTAATCAGCTTGGCACCATTAGGCATCATGGGACTTGTCTTTGATTCTATTACAGCAAAGGGACTTTCATCTCTGCTTGATTACGGTAAACTACTTCTTGTTCTCATTGGATGTATGTTATTCATGGCGCTTGTGATTAATCCGTTAATTGTATATCTGAATATTCGTAGAAATCCTTACCCTCTTGTCTTCCATTGCCTGAAGGAAAGCGGGATTACCGCATTCTTTACTCGCAGCTCAGCCGCAAACATTCCCATCAACATGAGATTATGTGAAAAGCTGGATCTGGATGCAGATACGTATTCTGTGTCCATTCCCTTAGGTGCTACGATTAATATGGCGGGTGCAGCTGTTACAATTTCCGTCTTGACCCTCGCTGCTGTTCACACGGTCGGCATTGAAGTGGATTTTGGTATGGCGCTTGTTCTTAGTGTGTTGTCTGCTATCTCTGCTGCAGGTGCCTCAGGTGTTGCCGGAGGATCGCTCTTACTGATTCCTCTAGCATGCAGCGTCTTCGGCATTCCGAATGATATTGCGATTCAAGTCGTTGGTGTAGGTTTCATTATCGGTGTTCTGCAGGACTCTTTCGAGACTGCGCTTAACTCATCTTCCGACTTACTATTCACAGCAACCGCTGAATATGCAAAAAATCGCAAAGAAGGCGTGGAATTTGTGATTAATACCCAATAAATAGTGTAGATAAAAACAAGCAGGAGACCTTGAGCTCCTGCTTGTTTATTGTTCCCGGTTGGATTGGGTTTCTGCTGCGCTTCGTCAACCCTGATGTCACTCTTTATAAAGTTATTTGCAGCAAGTGAAGGTTGCTATCTTGAGATGGCTATCGGGTGGTGAATAATTGGAGCCTTCCTATCTAATCTCCACTACAATTTGTTTGATTGCAGCTGCGCTTATAGTCAGGCTGGCAAGGGTGTCCAGCCAATGATCGCCTGCGCTGACAAATTCAATTTCCAAATCCGCCGCAGGCTGGTTAAGCGCAAGAACGGCTCCGGCGCTGTTGCCACTGTCGAAAATGAGCATACTGCGCTGGATAGCGGATATGCTGTAATGATTTTGCCTGAGCATATAGATGATGCGTAGCCTTGCAATTTCTTCATCTCCATAGACGCGGGATTGATCAGGCTGCCGCGGAACACAGATCAGCCCGTTGCGCTCCCAATTGCGCAGCACTTCCGGTGTGACTCCTAACAAAGACGCGGCTTCCTTATGGCTATACACATTCCCTGTGCCGGGCAGCTGGCCTTTCTCGGTCCAATTCTTAAGCAGCGACGCTGTTTCCAGTGCAGAGGCGTATTCCTTCTCCAATAGATGCTGATAGGCTTCAGCATTGGTTAACGCCAGCTCCACATCCCATGATTTAAGGGCAGCTGCAACCGAAAAGGCGGTGTTTCTTAGAGTGCGGTTGGTATAGGGGGTACCGAAGATCAATCGGCAAACCCGAAGCTGTGTAAGATGTCTGTATGTAAACTGCCGATAGCGGTTTTCCGTGCGTTCTACCGGTGAGATCAGCCCTATTTTTTCATAAAACCTTATCGTGTTGGGATGTACGCCCAGCTCCTGAGCGATTTGTCCTGTCCTATAAAATGCTTCACCGGATGTATTAAGAATCGGCTTGGGCCTCGCGGCTGATTCACCGGGGGTAAACTTCATAATCTCTCCAATGTCACAAGCAAGCGCTGTGCAAATCCGGGCCAGAACGCCAAGATCGGGACGCTTGATTTCATTGGTAATATACAGATTCAGCTGACTCCTCTGAACGTGTGCAAGCTGAGCCAGCCTCCCGCTGTCAATGCCTTTGCTGCTCATGACTGACCCAAGGATAATATCGAAGTGTCCCCACTGTTCCGGCATGCAACAACCCCCATTTGGAAAAAAGATACATCTGTTATACCACAGAGAACAACAGCTATCAAATAGAACCTTCCAGTTTCGCACCCCCCCTCCCCTGGCATGATAAACTCCTGTCATCAAAGGAGGATGAATCTATGGCGTATCATATCGAAGCAAATGGATTGTCAAAAACATATCGTATTCCAGTCAGGGAAGCCGGCCTTCGTTCGGCGTTCGGCAGCCTGTTCCGTCCGCAGTTTAATGAAGTTAAGGCTGTAGACGAGGTGAGCTTTGCCATAGAACGCGGCGAAATGGTGGGGTTCATCGGGCCGAATGGCGCAGGCAAGACCACGACACTCAAAATGCTCTCCGGGCTGCTCTACCCGACTTCAGGCAGTGCAACGGCGGCGGGATTTACGCCCTGGCAGCGCAAACCCCAATATCTCAAGAAGATCAGCATGCTCATGGGCAATCGCAGCCAAATGCAGTGGAATAACACCGTGTATGATACGATGCACATTTTCAAAGAGATCTACGGAGTGCCCACAGCGGATTTCAAAAGACATCTTGTAGAGCTTGGGGACATGTTCGATGTAGGTAAGCTTATGCAAAAACGCGCCCGCAACCTCTCGCTCGGTGAACGGTCCAAATGCGAATTTATTGTCACCCTTCTGCATAAGCCGGAAATCCTGTATCTGGATGAGCCGACACTTGGGATGGACGTGACAATGCAATTAAGGCTGCGGCAATATATGAAGGAATATAACCAGAAATTTGGTACAACGGTTATTCTGACAAGCCATTATATGTCCGATATCACTTCGCTTTGCTCCAGGGTGATGCTGATCAACGGCGGACACTTGGTCTATGACGGTAAGCTCTCCAGCCTGACGGACAAGATCACGCCTTACCGGATCATTAAGCTGACTCTTGAAGAAGATAATCCTCCTCTGAGCCCGGAGAGCCTTCAGATAGATGGAATTCCCACAGAATGGATTGAGAATAGCGGAAATGAGTACACCCTCCGGGTAAAGAAAGAGGATGTCGTGAGGACTAGCGGAATGCTGATGAGCAGGTATATCCTCATTGATTTCGGAATCGCTGATCCCCCCATTGAATCAGTGATTGACACCATATATGCAGAGGGGATCACCGTATGAATATCCGCGGCGGAATAGCGATGATTCGGGGCCAGCTCTTCAATTTCATGTCGGAAAAAGGATTCTTCTGGACGCTTGCACTCGGCTGGATGATCGGACCTGTGATCTATATGATCGTCTGGTCGACGGCTGCGTCATCCGGCACAATCGGGGGATATGACAGGAATGCCTTTGTTCTATACTATCTGTGCCTCATCCTCATCAATCAAATGACGTATCCGACGACACACTGGTCAACGGCTCAAGCGATACATAATGGCTCGATATCCTCAGCGCTGCTGCGCCCGTTGCCTCTTATTTATGGAGCGGTCGGACAAGAAGCGGCTGTCAAAATGGTGTGCATCCCGTTTGTTGCGGTTGTGGTTACGCTACTCGGGTTATTGCTGGGCGTGCAGGCCAGTTTTACATTTGTGTCCGTAGCTGCCGGCCTTGCGGCCCTTATGCTTGCACTCATGATTCGCTTTCTGCTAGCCTACATCCTGTCCCTTCTCGCTTTTTGGACACAGCATTCCTCGGCACTGCTCAGTGTCAACGATACCTTCATCTTTCTGTTCGGCGGACAGGTGGCTCCGCTTGCCTTGTTCCCCGGCCAGCTTAACCAGCTTACGCATTTTCTGCCCTACCGGTACCTGATCTCTTTCCCGGTGGAGGCGCTTATGGGCACATTAAACCGTGAGAGCATGATCCGGGGCTTCACCATGCAGCTGCTCTGGACTGCTGTATTGATGCTTGTGTGTTATGGTGTGAACCGGTACGGCCAGCGTAAATATTCGGCAGTGGGAGGATAACCATGAGATATTTCAGACTAATCTTTACCTTCATGAAAGCGGCGTTTCAGAATGAGTCAGCATATCGTCTGAACTTTGTTATGAATTTTTTAAGTGCGGTGTTAGGTCTGGCAGGCGGTATTGGGGGAATTTATATTCTCTACGTCAACAATGAGGTCCTTAACGGCTGGACGATGCCGGAGACTCTGGCTGTGCTCGGCGTTTACATGCTGGTGCAAGCCGTAAAAAATGTTGTGATCGGCCCCAGCATGAACAAGCTTGGCGGCATGGACGGCGAGATTGAAAGCGGGACGTTTGATTATACCCTATTGAAACCTATATCGACCCAATATTACATCAGTGTGCGGGAATGGTCTCTCTGATCGATTCTGCATATCGCCGTTGCCACAGGTGTAATCCTTTTCGCGATAGACGGCATGAACAGCGAAATAACCCTCCTAGCCGCTGCTCAGTTTCTGCTTGCACTAGTTATTTCACTCGGAATTCTGTATTCCGTGATGCTGATTCTGAGCTCTGTCGCTTTTTGGTACAGAGGGACCTACTTGTTGTGGATTATGGAAGATATCCTGCAAGCGGGACGGTATCCGATCGGCATCTATCCGCGCCCGCTCCGGTTGGTCTTGACGTGGGTGCTGCCTGTCGGGTTCATTGTATCGGTTCCGGCTGAAGCACTTGTCCAGAAAGCTGAGCCCCTTATGCTTGCGGCAGGAGCCGTGCTTATGGTCATCCTTTTTACAATTGCGACACTCTTCTTCAACCGCAGCCTCCACAAGTATTCCAGCGCATCCAGCTGAACAACCAATTTTGATGATCCCGACGAAAAACTTGGCTGGAAGCACCACGCTGCCTGGTTGTTCCACTTTTACATTGGCAGCTTCCTAGTTGTATAATTCGCTTTGAAGCGTAATCGTTCTAACTCTTATACGACGTAAAGAGAACGTCCATTTCAGGACGTTCCTTTTACGTATTTTAATCGATTGCATAGCCGATCGTCAGGATGAACCCGTACAGCTCATAGCCAATCTGAGTATATAGGCGAATGGCCTTCTGATTGTTTCCATGTGTGCCCAAGGTGGCGATTGATTTGCCCTGCTGCTTCAGATGCTCCAGAGCTGTGCATATCATGCTCCGGGCGACGCCTTGTTTCTGCCACTCCGGTATGACAAAAACACTTTCCGTTGCGCTCCGCTCATCCGTGATGCGCCATGTGGACGTGTTGCCGATCAATTGATTGCCGGCAAACGCACAAAAGTTGACCATTTCCGGCGATCCCTGCATCCAGCTTAAATGGTTCATACTCCAGGCGACACCGTCAAAGGAAGCGAGCTCCGCTTGATGATACTGTTCCAAAGCCTCGCTGTTATCTAGTAGAAATGGCAGCACCTGCACCCCCTCCGGTAAAGGATAGCGGGGAATGTCCTGACTGAGGTCGAATTTAAATACGATAATCGTGTCCCGGATGGTAAATCCGCGGGCCAGGTAGTAGCTCAAATCCTTGAGATTTTCCGCGTCTAAATATTCAGCTAGTACAATGCGCTTATCCGGATGCTCGGCTTTAATTTCTCTGGATCGTCTAATTAACGCATCCGTCAGGGCATCTTTAATCTGTTCATCCTCAACACCGTCCGCAAATAGGATTTGAAACTTTAGATATCGGATGAAATCCTTGTCTTCATCATGTCCGGCCGCATGAAAGGTCTCATGCTCCATCAGGTGGGCAACCGCTATAATTTTATCTTCCCCATTCACTGCGCAGAACATATTTCTCTTATCCAGATCACCATGATACAGATAGGTCATATTAAGAACAAAATCCAGGCTCCCGATCTGCTCCGCATCTTCTTCTTTCGGATTTCGGATTACAAAATCCTTCATCACTAGCATCGCCCTCCAATTTTCTCGGGTACCGCTTACTTTCCTAATTCAATATTGACTGAGTACACTGCACCCGGCAAGGTAGACTTTAAATATAGTCATCTATAGCTTTCGTTTTTCTTCATTTTTGCATTTTATAGTAAAATATCTAATAGGAAATTAAACACAGTTTAGTGAGAGGTGGTTGCTAATGAAGGAACCGTATACAGCAAGGCTTGTGCTGTTCGCACAAAACGCACAAAGTATCAAAAAGGAGTTCCCTTGGCAAAATGCGCTGGTCAGCCGGTTAGCGGCATTACTGTACACAATAGAGGATAAAGTTGCAGATGAAGGGGCGATCCGCGCCAGCTATGAGCTGATCAAGGAGAACACCGGCCTCTTCTCTTCATTCAGAGGGACTTCTGCAATCAGCATTTCCGCCCTGCTCTCCCTTTCTGCCGACAGGGAAGGACAGCTTAGAAACACGCTGTCCGTATATGACATGTTGAAGGATATCAAATTCTATGGTTCCGATTATCTGGTCGTGGCGGCTTATCAAATTGCCGCAAACCAAGCGCCGGATCAATATCTGCGCACGGTAGAGCGGACAAAGCGGTTTTATGACAGCATGAAGGCGAAGCACCGTTTCCTTACGGGGCAGGATGATTACATCTTCGCCGCCATGCTTGGCCTGTCCGATATCGATATCGAAAGCGGCGTGGAGCGGATGGAGCAGCTCTATGCCACGCTTAAGCCCGAATTCCGGTCCGGCAACAGCGTGCAAGCCTTGACACAAGTGCTGGTTCTTGGCAATCAAGCCAAGGAGGCGGCGGACCGTGTACTGGCCTTACGCGATGCCTTCCTTGCACAGAACATCCGCATGGACAAGCAATTCACCCTATCTTCGCTTGGCGTGCTGTCCCTGCTTCCCCTAAGCAGGGAGGACATTGTGAACGATGTCTCCAGGACCTTCGAATTTCTCCGCACGCAAAAGGGGTTCGGCAAATGGTCGATCACCGAGCAGGAGCTGCTGCTGCTGTCTGCTGCGCTGGCAGCGTTCAAAGCTGTGGATGAAGTGCAAAACGGTATCCTGAACACGGTGCTCTCCACCAGCATCACCAACATTATCATTGCCCAGCAGACTGCAATCACTGCAGCTGCGGCTGCTTCGGCTGCCGCGGCGTCCTCAAGCTGATGACGGAGGAAGATCGGGAACGCATACTTCGGGTCATAGCCAGAACGGAAGGTCTGCTATCCGGTCTATTGGGCATTTGGGAAGCATCGGTACGCCTTACCCATCATTTTCTCTCCGAACAGGATATCGCTGCTCTTCGGCCTGTGGTTCTTGAAGGACTCCGGGAAATCGGCCATTTGCTTGTGTTCACCGATGAACAGGAGCAGCCGCTGGGCTTCATAGGGGTGCAGGACCATAAGATTGAGATGCTGTTCGTAGCCCCTGAGGCGATGGGGCAAGGCATCGGCAGAAAGCTGGTTGCCCGGGTTTTTGAAGCACTGGATGTACACGAGGTGGACGTGAATGAGCAGAATCCCCAAGCTGCAGGGTTCTACGAGCATATGGGATTTCAAGTGTTTGACCGGTCTGCATTGGATGAGCAGGGAAACCCTTTTCCTATCCTGCATATGAAATTATCGTCCCTTATTTGACAAAAAGCCAGCCGATATCGGCTGGCTTTGCTCATATTGTTATCAAGCGTTATTCCACTGACTTGAGCGCCTCAATCATATGAATCCGTTTGAGCTTGATATGCATGAAAGCCATAACAATACCCGAGAACAACAAGGTTAACAGCGCGGCATACACATAGCTGGGCCACTTGATGATTGGGGCGAACATCGTCGCATCCAGCTCAGCCGTCCTCAGAACGAAGCTGTGCAGCAATATGCCGAGCCCAGAACCGGCCACAATGCCGAGTACACTCAGCAGAATATTCTCGCGGTAAATATACAACGTTACTTCCTTATCATAAAAGCCCAGCACCTTGATCGTCGACAGCTCGCGGATCCGCTCGGACACATTGATATTGGTTAAGTTGTAAAGTACGACAAAAGCCAGTGCCGCCGCTGACACAATGAGCACCAAGGTTACAACGTCCATGCTCTTCATGGTATCGTCGAAGGCGGAGCCTACACTGCTGGAGAAGCTGACCGCAGCAACACGCTCACTAGCCGTCAGCTTTTCACTGAGTCCGTCTTCCCAGGCTGCATCCTGCACGCCATAGTTCAGCAGTTCTGTGTTGAATACCGGTTCTTTCCCGAATACAGAAGAATAATACGCCGGTGTCATGTACACATAGTGCATCACATAGTTCTCCGTAATCCCCGCGACCTGAATCTTGAAGGTTTCGTTCTTGTTGTCCACGACGTTCAACTTGTCGCCCGGCTCAAGCCCGTATAGCTTAGCCAGCTTCTCCGAGACAATAGCCCCCTCGTCTGTAAGCTTCCGCCCTTCTCCACTTGTCCGGTCCCGCAGCTCCACATAGTCGGATAACGAATCAACAGCTGCTGGTATGAACAAATTCACATCCTGGTCATTTACACCGCTGGCACGTGCGGTCATCGTTTCCTGCGCCACATTCAGCGTCCCGGTGATGGCGGACTCCCCGGTGATCAACTGCTCATAGGCATCCCGTGAACCGGCAGGTACATCATCATGCAGCGCTACAAGCGCATCATATTTCATAATCGTGCCGAATTGCTCTCCGGCGATGCTGCCGATCGAGTCCTTGAGGCCAAACCCGGTCAGGATCAGCGCCGTACAGCCGGCTACACCGAACACAGTCATGAACATCCGCTGCTTGTAGCGGAACAGATTCCGTGCGGTAACCTTCTGGACAAAATTCAGCCGTTTCCAGACAAAGGATACCCGCTCCAGTATAATCCGCTGCCCGCTCTTCGGCGCCTTCGGACGCATCAATACGGAAGCGTTGCTGCGCAGCTCTACCCGGGAAGCGATCCAAGCCGTGAGCGTAGTGCAAATTAGCGCCACAATAACGGAGAGAATGGAATACGAAGGATAGAAGCTCTTGACGATATCCGGCAGGTTATAGAGTGAACTGTACGCATTATAGATAATGGTAGGCAACAGGGTGAAGCCCACGGCAAGCCCAACTACCGAAGCCGCCAGACTGGCAAGCGTGCCATAGACCATGAATTTGGCCATAATGTCACGGTTACCATAACCAAGCGCTTTAAGTGTTCCGATCTGCAGGCGGTGCTCCTCAACCATCCGTGTCATGGTCGTCAGGCTGACCAGCGCAGCTATCAGGAAAAAGAACACCGGAAACACGCTCGCAATCGCCGACAACCGGTCAGCGTTGTCTTTATATTCGGTATACCCCGGACTTACATTCCGGTCTGTGACATAGATCTTGGGCAGCTCCAGCGCTGCGAGCTGCTGCTTGGCAGCAGCCACCTCCAGGGGGCCGCCGGACAACGCCTTTTCGCCTTCCGCCCGCAGCTCCGCAAGCCGCGCTTCCGGCAAGCCGGATAGCGCCTGCTCTACCGCTTGAGTATGCTGTTCGATCAGCGCCTCATACTTCGGCGAATAAGCCTTCAGCCCGGCAGTATCCGTGAAAGACAGATAGGCTTCCGTATATACTGGCAGCTTAAAGTCTGCCTCCGGGATAGCGGCGAACGCATCCGCCGTGCCTTTGCCAATCGTACTGGTCCCCCGGTTGTTCTTCTCAATAAACTGGGGACTCCGCACAAAGCCCACTACGGTATAATCCAGTGTACCAAAGTCGTCTGTCAGCTCCGTATCCTTACCGTTTCCGCTAAACGTTATCTTGTCTCCGAGCGCATATTCTCCGGCCAGCACGTCATCCAGCACGATTTCTCCGGAATGCTCCGGTAGATGTCCTTCGATCATGCGGTATTGGTTAAGCGTTGCATCTGTATTGTACGAAAAGACCTTAAGGATCAAAGCATTGTCTCCGGCGAACACATCCGCGCTGTAACCCGGCTGAATCTCACCGATCCCCGGCACATCCTTCAGCAGCTTAAGGTTGTCTTCGGTCAAACCGTAGGTGCTCTGCACTTTCAGATCCATCAACCCCGTCTCCCGGTAAAAGGTTCCGGCGGTATCCAGCATATCCGGCCCGGCTGCCTTGATCCCTGAGAAAAAGCTGACGCCCAGCATAATAATTGCAAATATTGAAATAAAGCGGGCCTTGGTGTGCCCGATTTCACGAAAAATATCTTCCCATAGCGCTCGTTTTTTCATAGATGCCTTCTCCTTACCATTCGATATCGTCAACGGATACCGGCGAAGGATTGGTTACCATCTTCCGTACCTTAGCGTTGTTGATCTCAATGACCCGGTCTGCCATCGGGGCAATCGCCAGATTATGCGTGATTACGATGACCGTAGTTCCGGTATTGCGGCAGGTATCCTGCAGCAGCTTCAGCACCTGCTTGCCGGTGTTGTAGTCAAGCGCGCCTGTCGGCTCGTCGCAGAGCAACAGCTTCGGCTGCTTAGCCAGCGCTCTGGCAATCGCGACGCGTTGCTGCTCACCGCCGGACAGCTGAGCCGGAAAATTATCCAGCCGCGCCCCCAGTCCTACATCCTCCAGCACCTTACGCGCATCCAAGGCACGCGGGGAAATCTGCGAAGCAAGCTCGACATTTTCCAGCGTTGTCAGATTGGGCACCAGGTTGTAGAACTGAAACACAAAACCCACGTCATTGCGGCGGTAGCCTGTCAACTCCCTGGCACTGAACTTGGCAATGTCCGTACCGTCCACAATGACCTGGCCTTCGTCAGCGGAATCCATTCCGCCAAGAATATTAAGCACGGTCGATTTACCCGCGCCGCTGGGACCGACAATGACGGCAAATTCACCTTTATTAATCTCAAAATCAATCCCGTCGTTGGCGACAATCACATTCTCGCCCATCTTGTAACGCTTGTACTCACCCTTTACGGCAACAAAGCTCATGCCTCATCCTCCTGTCTCTATCCGGACCAAGCCCAGTCTTCACTCTATGTACATTTTCAATACGCTGTCCGGTGCGGCTGTATATGGTTTAGTTTATCATAAATACAAAGATGAGGCCTGCCGGGGCTCAGCAGGTTCCCCGATCCGGCATCTTGTGATTTGTTATAGGAGAGGCCGTATGCTAAGTTAGCAATATCTGTTTATATCATTTTATTTTGCTAGGAGGCCGTGAAATGGATTACGCCAAGTCAAAAGCTGCCCTTGCGGACGAAGCAGCTTCATACGTCGAGAACTATAAAAAGTACGCATGGTTTCATCAGCCCCGCTCCATTTATGAGCTGGACACACTGAAACTTCTCCAGGTCAAACAGATCACAACCTACGAGCCTTTAAAAGAATTCGCAAATCTCAAGAAGCTTGAATTCGGCACCACAAATTCCAGGCTGACCCTGCCTGATCTTGCAGGCTTGGATTCCGCCACGAGTCTGGAACATCTAAGCTTTATAAGTAAAACAACGATTAAAAAGAATATAGAGACCCTTTCCCGGCTTGAACATCTGGAATCTCTGCAAATGTTCTATGTCCAGCACACGCTGCCCGATCAATTGCTGTCCCCTCTTAAATCCTTGAAGTCGGTCAGTTTCTCCAAGCATAATTATGACAGTCAAACCGTTCTCCCGGACAGCCTGGAGACTATCAGTATGAGCTTTGATGAGATTGAGGCTGTGCCAGGCTTTGCACCCGCCGCGGGTGTGAAGAAGGTTTCTTTGGGAGGGCAAACCTGCCAGCTGGAAAGCCTAGATTCTTTCAGGGTTTTTCCAAATGTAGAGGAAATCAGATTGATCGCACCTAAAAAGCTTGTGGATCTTTCATATGTTTCACAGCTGAGGAAACTGAAGATTCTGGACGCTAATTTTGCTGCCGCAAGTGATCTAAGTCCCTTCTACCAGCATGACAGCATTGAGGAAATACGGCTTAGAGGCTCATCTGTGGAGAGTTTTCAAGAAATGGGGATTTGTCCAAACCTAAAAACATTGTATCTGGAAAAAACTAAACTGAATTCCATCGAAGGCATACGGGAGCAATTCCCCCATTTGGAGCTGCTCTGGATATGGGGAACCAAAGTAAAGAATCTGGAAGCACTGACCGGGATGTCGTCGTTAATCAACCTGGATCTGACTATGCTTAAGCCAAAATCATGGGGATTCATCTCCACCCTGACCGGGCTTGAAACACTGGATTTATGCAAAACCTCATTTTCAGATCCCGGCCTACTCCTGAACCTCTCTCATTTGAAGAAGCTCAGACTGTCAGGAAGCAATGTGGACCCCCGGTCTAGTGAATATAAGGAATTAGAAGAGGCAATAACCGGGCGAAACGGTAAGCTGAGTTAGTAATGAACCTGACCGCCACTAGACTATGAAGAGTGCTCCCCCGGCTATTCGTCGGGGCACTCTCCCGCTCTCGCCGCGATAATAACGGACAGATAATCTTCTATCATATGCCGGCTAATATTCATTTCGTTAAGATATAAATCTGCCAGTGTTTTTTTGAACCGCAACAGCATCTCCCGGTCGTCAGCAGCTTCGGGGACGGGAGTATACTGTACCAAAAACACTGTTCTCGCCACATCATATAGTAAATCTCCATGACACACGTTCATGAAGTCAATAACAACGGGCTGACCGCTTACGAGCAATATATTACCGGGATGAAGATCGCCATGGCAAAGGGTATCTCCATCCTTAAGTTTATTCAGAATCCCGCATATTTGTCCGTGATCCATTCTTTTAGACGGCGGAACATTTAATAGATGATATTTTAGAAATTCTTTGTAATTCATTACATCGCTGACTTTGTTCTGAAGGATTGTCTTATGCAGTCTTGCCATATATTCAGCGCAGCCCTGAAGGTCGCCTGTCCTCAAAACCCAATCCAACAGGGATTCACCATCCACCTTCTCATATATAATGCCCATGCGCTCTTCGCAGCTAATCATTTCATAAGCCTTTGCTTTGGCAAAGCTCATATCATTGATCATTCTGGTGTTTTGAAACTCTGTTTCCACATCACTTTGAGGATAACCCGCAGCGAAAAGCTTAAGCACTTTCCCTTCTTCCCATTCATATACGGTCGCTGTATTACCCTCACCAATGATCTTCCCATATTTCATTTAGATTACCTGCCTTTTCATATAAATTTTAGCGGGGAATCAGCCGGCTGTATTGCCTGGAGAGAAACTTCATATAGATCAGCAAGTATTTGCGGCTGATGAAGGCAATTCCACCAACAAACAGGCTGAACAGAAGGGCAACAGGGATGCTCCACGCGTAGGGAACTTCGTATCCGTTACCCAGGTTCATATTGATCCAGGAAACGCCGAAGCTGCGGATCACCCCTGCCAGCAAGATCAAAACTGCGCTAAAGCCAAAGCCATAAGCGATAGTAGCCAGGATTGGAATAATCATGATGCTGAGCAGTCCGGTAGTGCAATAAAAAGTCACCATCTGCCACAGGGATTTCAGCGACAGGCTCCTGCCCCGGCCCATCATATATTCACTTTGGTAAGCCTTGGCCAGCTTGCGCGGATTGCCAAGTCGAGCTAATATAACCGCCTCCGGCTGGCCGCTCGCCATGCCGTCGGCAATGCTGCTTTCAATTTCCCGGACAGCATCTACCCGTTCCTCCTCAGGCAAAAAATCCAATGCCTCATAAAACCTGCGCAGATAATCATTCGAGTTTGTTTCCATTTGTGTTTCCCTCCAACTGAACATGTATTTGCCGCACCTGATTACCTAATCAATACAGCTGAATTTGCCCGATAGCACCTACAACCTTGCTCCATTCCTCTGTCATGGAAGCAAGCAGCTCGCGTCCAGGCGGGGTGAGCGAATAATACTTGCGGCGCGGACCGGTCTCCGATTCCTTCCAAAAGGCTTCTAAATAATTCTCCTTAAGCAGCCGCCGCAAAAGAGGATAAAGCGTCCCTTCATTAACGGCCAGCACCTCCCATTGACCCAGCGCCGTCACCAGCTCATAACCGTAACGGGGCTGGCTGCTGATCAGCTGCAGGATGCAATATTCCAGCAGCCCCCGGCGCACCTGAGAAATCCATTCCGACATATCCAAAGCCATCCCCCCTTACACTACTATAATACCACACAGTACTGTGCGGCGTACACTAGTGAACAAACTTTATTTTCCTATTTTTTCTACGATTACCCCAAACAACAAATGATAACGGTTTCAAGATAACTAAAGAAGCTGCCTAATGAGCTTAGCAGCCATCTCTTCTACATTATAGATTCCAGCAAATATCTAAATATGGTTTTACATCATACGCCTATACGTTTTTACGCACTTTTTCTTTAATCGGCATCAACAGGTCCAACTGGATCGTGCTGTCATCCGCCGCAAGCATGTACTTGTGAATGTAATTCAGATGTTCCTCCAAAAGACCGCATCTCATCCGGAATGGTGATCCATCTTTCATAGCCATGATCACTCCCATCTGGCAGTTGTCCATCCGGATGATTGAACCCGATATGGCGGAAATCCGGCTTGATCTGCGGCAGCTTGCTTTTTTGAATAAACTCATAAATCGGTTCCTTCCCCTCAAGCTCCGCTGTCTTCCCAATAATGTGCAGTGCGGCTACTGACATCGGCGGCAAATAAAGAATCCGCACCTCCCGGTCCGTCAGCTTCTCCAGCCGGTCATTCGCCCGATTTAAATCCTCCATCGTCTTGTCCTCCTTGAAATGGATTTTGCTTGTGATTAAGGAGTCGAACAGCGGCAGGATGGACACATCATCCAGCAGATTCCGCTTCAGATTCAGCTGAGTACTTTCATTCAGTCGGACGATGAACGTGTTCAGAATGGTGCGTATGGTAGAGAGCGCTGTAATTTCATCCGCTACCTGCTTCAGGTTCTGTTCAAACGTTGCGATGATTTCCGCCGAATCCTTGCTCTCCAGAATCACAATGATTGCTTTAGCGGAATCCCGAGCTTCCGCAACACCACGATTTGCTGCAGACGCAGCACCGTTTGGGCATCATAGGTCCGGTATGCATATTCCGCTACCTTTGTACTTTGGATCAGTCCGATTTGCTCATAGTAGCGCAAGGTGCGCGTAGAGAGCTTAAAGCTTTTGGATATCTGGCTAATGGTCTGAAGCTCCATGCGACTCCTCCTCTCAGGGTCATTGTAAAGTGCGACGCGACGTCAAAGTCAAGGTTCCATATTCAACCCGTTCCTTCTCTAATTCCGCAAAATCAATCAAAACCCCTTCGAAAGAGTTCAATCGATTGTAACAAGAAAATATTGCAGGATACGATACTTGGCCGTTTGATAATGTTATAATCACCTTGATTTATTCATTCTTTTTCCAGCAAGAGTGAAAGAACATTCAGAAACAGGTGATTAGATGTTCGAACTAAAATGGCTGTGGCAGAACCTGGAGGGAAACCGTACGCGGTACATTCTGGCGCTCTGCCTCTCGGTGGTAGGCTCAAGTCTTACGATCGTGAATCCGTACATCAGTCAGCGCATTGTCGACACGTTCATAGCCGGCGATAATGCGCAGCAGAATCTCACACAAGAGCGGGGGCTCTTGATCGCGCTCTGCCTGGGCATGATCGGCTTTTCCCTGCTCCGCACGGGTCTTGCTTATTTGACAACCATGCAGTACGAAAAGTCCTCGCAGAACATGATGTACAACATCCGTATTTATTTGTACAACAAGATTCAGGGACAGGACAGGGAATATTACGACCATAACCGCACCGGCGACCTCATGACCAAGATGACAGGCGATCTGGACATGGTCCGGCACTCTATGGCATGGATTTTCAAGACGATCATCGAATCGTTAACAATTTTCCTTGCTGCCGTTATCTATTTTTTCACAATAGATGCGGAGTTGACGCTGTGGATGCTTATCCTGTCGCCACCGATTTTTATCGTGGCCTTCATTTTCGCCAAACGCGTCCGTCCAATGTATATTGACCTGCGCGAGCGGCTGTCCCAGCTTAACACCACTACACAGGAGAATATTTCAGGCAACCGTGTAGTCAAGGCTTTCGCCCGCGAGGAGTTCGAGATCGAAAAATTCACAGAGAAGAATGTCAACTATTCAACAGCTAACAAAAAGGCTGCCCTGGTATGGCTTGATTACTTTCCTTATCTGGAATCCTTCGCTCAGGGCTTCAACGTCATCCTGATGCTGGCTGGCGGGCTGTTCCTTATGGAAGGCCGGATCACTTTTGGTGAATTCGCTGCCTTCTCTTCGCTCATCTGGGCCATATCCAACCCGATGCGCAACATTGGGATTATTATCAACGACATTCAGCGCTTTTTTGCCAGCTTGACTAAAATCATCGACATCTATTATGCCCGGCCTAATATTGTAAACGAACATAAGTCCATACAGAAACGCCGTTACGAAGGCCGCATTGAGTTCGATCAGGTGCGCTTCAAATATGATAGCGCTACCGTGCTGGACGATGTCAGCTTTACAGTTGAACCCGGTGAAACGATAGCGATCATGGGCTCGACGGGATCGGGCAAAACGACAATCATCAACCTGATCCCCCGCTTCTACGACGTATCCGCAGGACGTGTGCTGGTAGACGGCGTGGATGTCCGCCAGCTTGAGCTCGATGAGCTCCGCGACAATATCGGTATGGCAACCCAGGACGTTCTCCTGTTCTCCGATACCATCGACGGAAACATCGCCTATGGCGACCCCGATCTTCCGGAGGAAGAGGCCATGGCCTATGCCGAGCTCGCAGCTGCCCACGACTTCATCTCCAAAATGCCCGAAGGGTATGACACGGTTGTCGGGGAACGTGGGGTTGGACTGTCCGGAGGGCAAAAGCAGCGTATTGCGCTGGCGCGGGCCTTGGCGGTCCACCGTCCTATTCTGATTCTGGACGATACGACTTCTGCCGTTGACCTTGAGACTGAGGAACACATTCAGAAAAGTCTGCGCGATCTGGATTATCCCTGCACGAAGATCATTATCGCGCAGCGGGTGTCTACTACCTCGCAGGCTGACCGCATTCTCATTCTGGATGGCGGACGCCTGATTGAAGAGGGTACCCACGCCGAACTGCTGGTGAAACGGGGCTACTACTACGATGTGTTTATGCTGCAGAACGAGGGTATTGGAAGGCTGGTGACCGCTAATGGCAAGGAATAAATTCGACGTCGATGAGAATCTGGAATCGCCGTTTAATATCAAACACTTCCGTCGTGCAATGGTGTATATCAAACGGAAGAAAAAGCCCATGATCTTCGCGTTTGTGCTCAGCGCGATTTCAGCGGCCATTTCACTGTCCGCTCCTCTGATCATGCAGCATGTCGTCGACGTGACCATTCCCGCCAAAGCCAAGCTTCCGCTGCTGGGCTGGTCCGCACTGATGCTTGTGACCATCGTGGTCAGTGTTATTCTGGCCACCTATCGCTCACGCATCATGACAAGCGTCGGACAGGACATTATTTTTGACATCCGCACGGATTTGTTTAAGCATCTGCAGGATTTGCCTTTCAAATATTATGATGACCGGCCGCAGGGCAAGATCCTGATCCGGGTCGTGAATTACGTCAATTCGGTTTCGGATGTGCTGTCCAATGGTATTATCAACTTTGTTCTGGAAATCGTGAATCTGGTCTTTATTGCCGCATTCATGTTCGCCGTCGATGTACGGCTCTCGTTCGTCATCCTGGCAGGACTGCCCGTATTCTTCGGCATCATGCTGCTGATCAAAACCCGGCAGCGCCGGGCATGGCAGGCGGTGTCCAACAAAAGCTCCAATCTGAACGCCTACCTGCAGGAAAGCATCAGCGGCATCGGCGTCACCCAAATGTTCAACCGTGAACAGCGCAATGAGGGGATTTTCACGCGTCTGGCCGGTAATTTCCGCAAGGAATGGATAACGGCGGTGCGTTTCAACATGCTGATCCCGTTTAGCGTCGACAACCTGAGCACCATCGTTACAACGATGATCTTTCTGGTGGGTCTCCTGACGCTGGACCCTGTAAATGTCACCTTTGGTGTGATTCTTGCCATGAGCAGCTATGCCGCCCGCTTCTGGCAGCCGATTCTGAATCTCTCGAACCTGTATAATAACTTTATCAATGCCGTCGCCTACCTGGAGCGTATCTTCGAAACGCTGGATGAGCCGGTTACCGTCAGCGATATTCCGGATGCGAAGACACTGCCGCCTGTACAGGGCCACGTCACCTTCGACAACGTAACCTTCGCCTATGATCCGGGTCTTAACATTCTGGAGAATATCTCCTTTGATGTTCTGGCAGGACAAAGCATCGCCCTGGTGGGACCGACTGGCGCAGGCAAAACAACAGTCGTCAATCTGATCTCCCGCTTCTATAACCTTACTGGCGGTAGGATTCTTATGGACGGACAGGATATTTCGCAGGTTACGCTGAAGTCCCTTCGCAGCCAGATGGGGATCATGCTGCAGGACAGCTTCATTTTCTCCGGGACCATCCTGGATAATATCCGTTACGGCAAACTCGATGCTACTGAGGAAGAAGTGATCGCTGCGGCCAAGACAGTTTGTGCCGACGAATTCATCCGTGAGTTTGATCAGGGTTACCTGACCGAGGTTAATGAACGTGGCTCCAAGCTCTCGCAAGGACAGCGGCAGCTCATTTCGTTCGCCAGAACGCTGCTGGCTGATCCGCGCATTCTGATCCTGGATGAAGCAACTTCTTCAATCGACGCGAAAACTGAACGTCTGCTCCAGAAGGGCCTCAATGAGCTGCTTAAGGGACGCACCTCGTTCATTATCGCGCATCGCCTGTCCACCGTAAAAAACTGCGACCGCATTATGTATGTCGCAAACAAAGGCATCGCGGAAAGCGGGTCGCATGACGAGCTTATAGCACGCAAGGGCCACTATTACCGGCTTTATACAGCGCAGAAGATGGAAGCATAGCCACTAAATCAAACTCAGACATTATTCTATAGCTGTCATAATCCCTTTCAGGAAAAACCTGGAAGGGATTTTTTTATGGATATAGAACCTTCCTCTCTCATAAACGCGGAGTTTGACACAGCTGTATTCTAAAACTGATTTCACATCTTAACACTGTAAAGATTATATGCTACAATCTTTACAGCGCTAAGATTAATGGAAGGATGCATCCATCACATGAAAGACAAACCCTATCACCACGGCAATCTGCGAAATCAGCTTATAGAAGCTGGCATCACACTTATTAATGAAGATGGTTTAAAGAGCTTTTCCTTGCGCAAGGTCGCAGCGAAATGCAGTGTCAGCCATACCGCACCGTACAGCCATTTTAAGAATATTGACGAATTGATTTACGCTATGGGCGAGCATGTCACTGCGCAATTTATGGACACACTGCGTACATCCATTCACGGAAAGGAGGGCACTCAGGAGGCGATTTCCTTGCTGGGGCAGGCCTACATTGACTTTTTCGTTGACCATCCGCAGTATTTTCAATTTATTTTCTACCATTCGGACATCACCATTGACCTGGACCATTATAATTCGGATAATTATCCGCCGTTTGCTCTATTCCGCACAACAGCCTATCAGTTGTTTGAGAGCTTTGGCCTGCCGGAAGAAGAATATGCGAAGCAGCTGGTTGCCCTATGGTCAATGGTGCACGGAATGGCCTCACTGCTCACCAATAACGGGGTTCGGTATTCCGGAGATTGGCGGGATATCTTTACGCTCAAACCTGTATTTTAGGAGGATAACCCATGAAAATGATTATTCACGACTTGGATCCGCAACAATTTGCGGCATTGGTTGAAGACAACACCCCCGACGTAACTGTAATCTCGGACAATGGTACTATCCGTCATTGTATCGGCTGCTTCGGGTGCTGGATCCGGACGCCTGGAGTCTGTGTTCTGAAGGACGGCTATAACAACATGGGGGAACTTCTCTCGAAATGCGATGAACTGATGATTATCAGTAAATGTGAATATGGAAGCTACAGTCCTTTCATCCTCAATGTGTTGAACCGGAGCATTTCCTACGTGCTGCCTTATTTTGTAACCAAAAACGGTGAAACCCATCACCGCAACCGTTATGACCATGAATTTGCCCTGACCGTGCATTTTTACGGTGAAGACATCACTGAAGCCGAGAAGGGAACAGCACAAAAGCTGGTCGCAGCAAATAGCTTAAATTTGTATTCCTCAGGGAATTCGGTTTATTTCCATAACGGACTGCAGGCCGTCAAGGAGGTACTGGCATGAACATCGCAATGATCAACGGAAGCCCCAAGCTGCGAAAAAGCAATTCAGACCACCTGCTGAAGACACTGGAGCCGCTCATAAGCACCGGGCATGAAATCACCCATTATAACATTAACAAAAAACCGCTGACCCCCGAGCAATATAGCGAACTGTGCGGCATGGATATATTGATTATTGCCTTCCCGCTTTATGTGGATGGAGTCCCGTCCCATCTATTCAGAATGCTTGTTACCCTTGAGGAATACATGAAAACGCGGCGTGAGAAGGATATTTACGTTTATACCCTGATGAATAATGGTTTTTTTGAAGGGAAGCAGAATCACATTGCCCTTGAGATCATTCAGAACTGGTGCATCCGTTCCGGTCTAATTTTCGGGCAGGGTCTCGGTCAAGGCGCCGGTGAAATGATGGACTTTATCGAGAAGGTTCCCCTTGGAACGGGCCCGCTTAAGAATCTGGGCAAGGCAATGGAAAGCCTGGCACATAATGTACAATCGCAAAGTATAGATGAATCTATGCTCTTCAGTCCAAACTTCCCGCGCTTCGCCTGGAAATTTGCCGCGACCCACTCTTTCTGGAACACCACCGCCAAGAAGAACGGCCTGAAGAAGAAAGACATCCGAAGAACCCTATAGCTTGCCTTGGGATTACGCATGAGACTTCAGCGGCCTCCCGCAACGGACAGTACAAGGCAGGGAGTGCTCACCGTCTCCCGCCTTGCCCGCCGTCCGTCCCTTGACTGCCGCTTCTTCCCGGACCTCCACCATTTATTCCCTGGCCGCCTCCACCCCGGTCCGTGCCGCCGTTCACTCCCGGGAACCCGTTCATTCTTGAGCCGGAGTCCGTTTTTGTGATTTTTTGAGCGGTTATGGCCTCGCATGAGGTGAGCACCAGTGAACAACCCAGCACTGCTGCAAGTAAGAAGATAGAGTATCTCTTGGTTCGCATCTTCAATCACCTCTTTCTGTTTAACATATAATCATATACGTCTTTGAATCCCATATACGACAGCACGATCAATAACGGATACACCGGATAGATATAACGGGACTTTATTTCCCATAGCAGATAGAACGCGATAAAACCCAGAACCACTAGAATTATAGAGGTTTCCTCAAACCTTTTAGCACTTATGCTGCCTATCAATCGAATGAGAATAAAGCCATACATCAGGAAATTCTGGACATACAGCACCCAGAGCAGACCGCTTCTATACTTCGAATCTCCTTTAAACAAATCCGTGGCAAAGGTAGTATAACTATAGCGGTCCATCACAAACCCCGCTCTCCCTCCGCTTCTGGACGATCCGTCATTTCCAATGCCGTATCTCTCCATCTGGTACGTCCCTTCTGTCCAGGTCCACACCAGCTTTTTATAATACATTTCCGCGAGTTCACCCAGACTGGCCTCAGAGAGCTTATCGCCGATGGATGCCTTGAACAGCTCTACGCTGTCCGCTTTATTATAGTTTGCCTCTCTCTGGTATATATTGTAGCTCTGCTGATTGTCCCAGAACCCAAGGGTCTCCAGATTGATGCCCATATTCAGCCACATATAGACGGGAGCGGACTTCTTGTTCACCGGCTCATCTACGACATGCGTTGCCTGCAGTACAGCATTCTGGGTCCAGCCGGGCACATTGAACAGCAATACTGTTATGCCTATAGAAGCTAAGGCCTTCTTAAGCCCAAGGGTCCGGATGCTGAAGAACAGGCAGATCAGGACTGCGATCAGAAAGATCATCCCGGTGCTTCTGAAATAGTTGCCGATAGCCAGCAGAATGGCAGTCAGCAGAATATCCTTCATGGACATTCTTCGGAGGAACCTGACGGCAAAATATAAAGCGCTGGTCAGAAAAGCTGTAGCAATCACATCGTTATATATAAAATTGCTCATGAACAAGGAAGGAACATAGGTTGCGGCAATTATCAAAACCCCATAATCATTTTCTTTCGACCGGGCATTAAGCTCTTTATACAGCAAATAGACCATTAACGTTGTAACGAGCGAGAACAGGATGTTGAATATTTTGATCACCAGATAATTATCCGGAAATAAGAACAGCAATGTTTTCAGGTACAGGACCATGGAGAAATTAAACGGAAACATATACAGATATCCCCCCGTTTGAAAAGAGGAATAATCCTGTTCATACAGCATATCCATCGCCAGCGACAGCACCGTTTGCGAATCATCCGTCGGCAGCCGGGGAAACAGGAAAATGATCACGAGCTGGATCGCAAACGAAAACAGCAGCACAGCCGGAATTACGATTTTCCTGCTGTACCGGTTAAGCTTTAAGCACATTCTGTACAGAACAAAGCTTACAGCCAGAACGGCCGCGGCCGCCAGGATAAACAGAACCCAATGTTGTTTCTCCAGAACCGTGGTATCACCGTACACAGAGTAGGTATACTTTGCCCGGATAAAAAAGGAGGATGCGATAAAAAGTCCTATACAGAAAGCAAGCAGGATATACAGTATTCTTTGAGTTCCCCTTACCATGGAAAACCTCCTAAACGTAATAGTTTCACAGCTTTATATTCTCTTGCCCCGATTCATAGACGTATTATAAACACCCAACCTGAATATCCAATGAAAATCGGGAGGGTCGAAGTCCCCCGCCTATCACGAGCCCTATTGTGCCTGTGTATCCAAAAAAAAGACGCTGCGGGGAGCAATTCCCCGAGCGTCTTGCAGCGTTCATGTACATCAGCTGTTGCACGGCGAACGCTCCAGTTCAATAATCATCCCCAGGCGTTCTTCCTTGATCCGCGCGTCCAGCTTGCCTCCATGCAGCCTGATGATCTCGGCAGCAATGGACAGGCCCAGCCCCGCGCCTTCGCCAGCCCGCGATGAATCCCGCTTGTAGAACCGTTCAAACAACCGCTGCAGCTCCCAGCTGTCCATCGCTTGGGCCGGCGTGCTCCACAATTCCAGCCGTACCGGGAATTGTCGGCGGCTCTCTGCCACCGGTTCCCGGAGGCGGATGACAAGCTCCGTATCTGCGCGGCTGTATTTGAAGGCGTTAGACAACAGATTTTCGAGCACCCGGACGAAAAGATCAGCATCCACCTCCACATGAACCGACTGATCCGGCAACAGCAGAACCGTCTCAATATGCGTGTCCCTGCTTTGGGGATGGTACCCCTCCACAACCTGGCGCAGCAGCTCCTGCATATTCACCCTGCTCTTATTTATCACCGGCGGTTTCCATTTCAGCTTCGAAATTTCAAAAAACTCATCAATCAGCTTCTTTAAGTACTCGGTCCGCTCCTCCAGAACCTCGACGTACCGCTCCCTTTCCAGCTCACTGCTATACGATTTCTCTTTGAGCAAACTGAGAAAACCCATGATGGAAGTTAACGGCGTGCGCAGGTCATGAGAAATATTGAGCAGAAAATCCTTCTCCTTGCTCCGGCTTGCGACGATTTGCTCGGCCATATCATTCAGTGCTGTAGCCATGGTGGTAAGCTCGTTGTTGTATTTTAACGGGATTCGAGCCTGAAAATCAGTCGCGTACAGCGTATGCGTGCCCCGTTCGAGAGTGCGCATATACCGGATTCGCCCCCGGACACCAAGATAAAAAAACAGCAAAAACACAACAACACCCAGCAAAGATACAGGACTCTCTGTATAAGTAATCGTGCTTGCAGCCACCAGATAGAGCCCGTTTCCGAGCTTCCGCGTTTCCTGCAATTTTGTGCCGGAGCCGTTGTTATAGCTGATGTTGATGCCTTCTTTGGGTGAAAAGAACACGATATTGTAGACCTGCTCCTGCTCGGGATTGCCGATCACGAAACCACCAGCCTCCGGCGCAGGGGAATAATCTGCGGTAGACAGCAACGCCTTCCCCCCCGGCAATGTCTCTCCGGAGCGGACAATGACAACATGCGAATTGGCCTGAAGCAGCTCCCCCTGCCCGTTCACCACAGACACGACTACTTCCTCTACGGCCCTAAAGCTTTTATTGTAGTCCAAGGGAAACTTGACCCGCAGCTCCTGCTCCAGCCGATGGGGAATAGCCGCCTCGCCTGCCCGGGCCTCCAGCCAAGCCGCCAGCGGATTGCCAACCTTCTCACCGTAGCTCATCATCCGCTCCGCATCGGTCTGAGCCGGATAAAATAATGCCGAGCCTTTCAGAAAATGGGCTGTCAACGAAACTGCGACCAGCGTGGCTGCCAGTGACAGAATAAAAATCAGGACCAGTTCTCCGACTAGCCCTGTTTTAAGCTTCTTTGTCCACTTTATAACCAACACCCCAGACCGTTCTGATGTACTTGGAATTTTTGACGGTATCCCCCAGCTTTTCCCGCAGATTACGGATATGGGTAAGCACGGTGTTGTCGCTCTCCAGGTAGGTATCCTCCCAGACCAGCTCATAAATATCGCGTGAGGTAAACACCCGGCCCTTGTTCCTGGCCAGCAGCAGCAATATCCCATATTCTTTCGGCGTCATGTTGATCTCCACACCATTTTTGGACACCGCATGCTCCTCCGGCAACAGAGTGATATCCTTAATCTGCAGCTCCCCCGGGGTTACAGCCGTCTTTTCCGCAGCCGCCGGCCTGCGCTTTAAAATCGCCGAGATTCGCAAGGAAAGCTCTGTCAGATCAAAAGGTTTCGTCACATAATCATCGCAGCCGGCAATGAATCCCCTGATTTTATCCTCCTGCTGATCCTTGGCTGTCAGGAAAATTACCGGAACCTCCGAGATTTCCCTAATCCGGCCAATCAGGTCAAAACCATTCATGACCGGCATCATAATATCCAGCAAAATGAGCTGAAAGACCTCACTCCGAATGTGTTCCAGCGCCTTCTCCCCATCATGACACGACGAAATGCTGTACCCTTCCCGTTCCAAAAATATTGATAAAAATTCCACAATCGTCCGGTCGTCATCCACAATTAAAATCCGGGCGCACATCTCGGCCAGCCGCCTTTCATTCTCTGTCTCCTCTATGCAAAAAGCAGCAGCTTCATCAGATACATGTAAAAGATCGCGCTCGCTCCGGCCAGTCCCAATCCCAGTATGACCGCTGCGTCAAGGAGATGCAGTTTTTTGCTTCGTCCATATTTTACCGCAAATCCAATCGAGCACGCTATGCCTGCTGCGATTCCCGCTGCAAGGAGGTTGGCGGCAAGCAGCCACTGGCCCTGTACCGCACGGCTTTCGGAGAAAACGCCCAGCATCGTAACTACCGCGGTACCAAGAATAAGCGGAGCAATAAGATAGGCAGGAAGCCTGTGCCGCAGGCACATCCGCTTGGGTCCCGATTTTTTGCGTCTGCAAATGGCAATCACTCCCGCTATAAGACCCAGCAATGCGCCAGCCAGCGCTACTTTCCAAGCCAATCCTCCGGCCCCTGCTTCCCAGGGATTCAGTTTAACAAACGCCTGGAAGGGCACTGTAGTGTCCAGCACGACATATTTGCTCCCGCTCTCCCCTACTTTAAGCACAAGATATTTATTGACCTTTTTATTGTAAAAAATCCGCTTGCCAATCCGTGTATATTGCCCGTTCAGCTCCTCACCCGCCGATTTCAGGGTAACCTCCCCTTGCTCACTGACGGTCACTCTTGGTGTAACCATCTGGTAACGCAGCTTGGAAACCCCCGGGCCCAGTCCCTCGCTAATCACCATGGCGTATGTACCCGCGTAGGCTTGAATGCTTGCAGCGGGTTCCGGCGCCTCCCCGGTCGATTCGGCCAGCGGCTGATCCAGACTTACTCCGAAAAAGGAGTAGAACTGTTCCTCAAAGGCATCCCGGAAGGTCCCGTCGTCTCCTTCGTATTGGGAGTTGCAGCCGATAAAAAACCCGAGTCCCTTGGACGGCATGATCGATATCAGACTGGAAAAAGCCTCCGTATCTCCGGGGTGAACCAGAATGGCAGGATTTTTGTAGTTTTGAAAAAAGCCGTAGGCATAACCGGGCATTAGGGGATGCGTGGAATATTGCTGCGAGTGCATCTGCTTGGCGGTATCTTGTTGTAAAATCGCGTTCTCCCCTTGGCCCCCACCCTGCAGATGGGCCAATACAAACTTGCTCATATCGTCACCGGTTGACCAGATAGAGCCAGTGGGGTAGGTCAAAACCTCCCCCTGCTTCATTTTGACAAACCCCTTATCGTAAGAATATCCCTGGGCCAATTGCTGGTTCAAACGCTCCGGCGTAAGATAGGTCAAGCTATTGTCCATATGTAGAGGAGCAAAAATATGCTGGCGGATATAGTCATCGTAGGACAGGCCGCTTGCTCTTTCCACAATATATCCGGCGAGTGTGAAGCCCTCATTGCTATACTGCACCGCATCTCCTGGTGCCCTCACCAGCGGCGGCAGCAGCTTTTGCAGAGTCTGCTCCAGCGGAACCCGCTGCTCCGGAACTGTGTTCGACCAAGCCCCTTCGCGTTGTTCGGCATTGCCGAACCCCCCGGTATTGGTCAGCAAATGTTTCATGGTTAGCGGAGTTTTGTAAGAGTTGGCCACTTGCAGAGAATCCGGCAAATACTGGTTCACATCCGCCGCCAAGTCCAGCTTCCCCTGCTCCGCCAGCTGCATGGCTGCTGTAGCCGTAAAAACCTTGGAGACCGAAGCGATGCTGAAGCGGGTCTGGAGCGGATCTACCGGCACCTTGGCCTCCACATCCGCATAGCCGTAGCCCTTCTTCAGCAAGACAGCGCCATCCTTGACCACCGCCAAAGTTACGCCCGGCACATGGTACTTGTCCATCGCTGTCTTCATAAATTCATCGGTCTGCTGCTCAAAGCGCTCCCGTTCCGCGGAAGCGGCTGCTTCCTCATGCTGCTCCGGCGCGGTGGCCGCTGCAGACGATAGCGACTGCGCCTCCTTCGGCTGCACCTTCACCGCTTGTGCCTGCGTAGACTGCGGCTGCATCGCCACTGGTTGCGCCAAAATCGCCACCACCAGCCCTATTTTCATCCATAACCCTGTTCTCATGCTCCCACTCCTGTCTCTATTAACACCTTATAGGACCATGATACAGCGGCAACATGGAGAAAAAAGCGGTATAAATCTAAAGAAAAGATAAAGCCGTGTACAATGCGCAATCCGGCGAATAACTGCGATATCCAAATAGGCCATGAGCTCTACTGACGTAGAAATTCATGGCCTTATCCATTTACTATTATCATAATTAATCGATTGCTGTCCAAATGTCTAACGCAAGTGAGCGAATCTCAATGTTCGTATGATTTCTATATAATCTTAAAAGCCGGGCACAATCCGGACTCCACAATAAAACACTTCCTGCAACCTCAAGCAAAGAAAGTCCAATAAACTGAGATTCGTAACTACCTTCCGACCCTATAACATCTACAATCTCTAATAGGGTTTCTGGATTCCAGTAGCCTTTGCTGTCTTTTAAATTTTGTGCAACCTGCTTATAGGCATCGCCTAAAAGATGTGGCTGATTTGAAATACAATGAACTATTTTATTTAGGTAAGCAACGGATTCCTGAACATTATTCCATTCCATTGAGGCTACATACAATTTCATTACAACCTGCTTTAAGGTCTCATCCGCTGCCAGACAGTCAATAATACCCGTATACAGCGGCACGAGGTTTACGCGTGTGTTCTGTGGCAAAGAGGTCAGTTTGTCAGCAAATTTCAACAGACGTTGCCGATGAGGCAAATCTCTTTTGGCATTAGCATTCCAATCCTCACTTATTTCTACACTGGTCAAATCCTTAAACACAGCAATTACCCTCTCATTGACCTTACCATCACGGCATGTTTCTGTCAGCGTGTTCATTGCAATATTCCATCTGGCGTTATCTTCTAAATCCAGAATAACCTTTGCAGCGGCAGCCGCAATGATTTCTTCATGTCCATTTGTCCAACGGATCATACTGTTCAAAGCAAATCTTCCAACATCCGGATCTGTATGACCGGCAATTCTAATGATTAATTCTAAATACCGGGATCTATAGTTTACCGGAAGTTCATTGGGTTGTTGCAATAGTACACTTTTCGCAATATCACTTTGTGATGAAATGGCCATGTTGCTTAAAATCTTCCATCCGCATTCATCATCTAAAAGCTGTCTCGCTGCATGCCCTATGGCAATGATTACATCTTTATGTGCATTAGGCTTTTCAAACTCGTTCATCAATAGCGGAATGCTGTCACTGCTTCTATAAGCACCTAGTAACCGGATGGCCTCTTTTCTGACAGTGATTTTAAGTTTGTCCCGGTTTAACAGTTTTTTAAGTATTGAAGTCAATACAACCGGATTCACTCTACGAATGCATCTGGGTATCGAGTACATGGCTACACGGGCTCTGTCTCCATCCAAATTCTCCAGTAGAACGGGAAGTGCCTTTTCGGGTTCTTCCAACAATGAAAGTGCATAAAGTGCAGCTTCTACTACAGCTACTTCCTTATCTTTTAAATACTTTACCAGCTTATCCGGACTGACATCAGGCATTCTTGCCATTAGCTTTATAGCTGTTGAACGTTCATAAAAACTGCGTTTGGCATCTGACGCAATGCTTTCTATTGAGGTTCTAAAAGATTGTTGCTGACGCGGCAGCCACCTATGGAACCCATCCGTAGCCGGCACAACATGAATGGTTTTCCCCGTTAAGAACCTGCCCTTAATAACCTCACCCGAAATAAATGGATCTAGCCATTCTTGACGTTTTAGATGCAGATGCAGAAACACTTCGTTTACGGTAATAAACGATTTATCCAGGGTTAATAATTCTCTGACTCTCTCATCCCGTGTGTTAGGAGGTGCAAGCCAATGTCTTGCCGCCCGTACTGCGATAGAAGCTGTTTTCTCCTTTGCTGCATCGCTTAGTAAATTTTGAAGTTTGGAGATACCAAAGCCTCTTTTGCCAAACGAGTTCGCCAGGCTGATCACCAAATTGTAATCTTCTCTTCGATTTGCCGCCACTGCTAGTGGATAAACCACGTCAAATATTCGCTCTTCTATACCCCGGGGTATATTTTCCTGGAAGGATGGAAGTGTAAGCTGTCCGCTCTGCTTGGCTAACTTTACGATCGTGCTTAAAGCGAACTTAAAGATCTCACTTCCGGGATGTACCGCATTAAACCGCATAATCACAAATGCTAATTCCTGTGTGGCAAACCTTGTAGCATAGGAAGTATCTCTAGCCTCAATAACACTATCAACGAGTAAAGTAAGTTCCTTTACATTCTCATCCGTAAACATAGATGCCGGGCTGTTTGCAAGCTCTCTAATCACTGCAGAGCGTACAGGATCCTGATCATTTTTGATGCGGCCTAAATACACCAAAGTCTCATCCATACCTTGCCTTGATAGCGCAGTGCTTTTAACCAGCTGTACAAGTGCCATTGCGCGTTCGTCTGCATTAGAGGCATATGCCGCTTTTTCAAGCAGCTCTCTTGAATGATGAATAGAACGGCAAGCCGAAACCCTAATCGTTTTGTCCCGGCTATCATAGATTTCACGCAGACCAAGCATCCGGGTTGCTTCCTTGTCGCGCAATGTATGCGGTAACTGATACAGTAATGTCTCTGGAAAAATGCGCTCTTTACGCTTGTTCTCTTCATATACCGACTCAAAAATCACTTTACGCTTTGAAGGAGCCATACACTCAAGCAATTTCGCTATATGTATGGGGGTATCTGCAAGCAGCTTGGCTAATTCAATCCATTGATCTATGGAAAAATATTTTTTCCTTCTTAAAACGCCATCCGGCACACCATGAGAGATCAGATCGCTTCGTGACTCCTTCCGGGTTAGCAGCTTATACACTGCTTCAGGATGGATTCGGACTAAAGTACCCAGATGTTTTTTAAGCGCAGGATGGATGATACCCATGGGTCCATGATTCATGGCACATTCGAGAATGAAATCCGGCTTTAAATTGCATAAAGCTTCGATAACTGATGAAAATCTCCACCACACATATCCCTTTTCCCTAAGGGGGGTGCCTTCTAACGTTGTTTTAAAATACTCCGCAACGGCATCAAGATGACGGCTGGCTAATTTTTTCCAGTTCACAACGATATATCCAATCTCTACAAGCCATTTATTGACCGTTTCCTTAGAACATGCAGGCAGCAGAATAGAGGCCTCCTCCGCCCCCCACCGGGCATACACAACAGGCAGTAAACGCTCCGCCAATTCTTGACGATGATTAAATGAAATACTGCGCAGTACTTTGCGGCGGCAATCATGGGATAGCTCCGGGAGTTCACGTTCAATATCAATATCTGAAGCCACTTTGGCCAAAAGACCGGCTGCCTGATTTCTAATAGTAGCCATAGGATGCTTTAACGCTGACACAATAATCTTTGCATCCTGTGTGGCAATAGCCCCCATTAAGGCTAGCTGTGCCTCATAGACACCGCCTTTCAGTAATGAAGCGAGCAATTTTGAATATTGGGTCGATCCATGATTTTCACGGCCTAGAGTGGCAATTTTATGGATTCTGTCTGAATAGCCTAGTGAGTCTAATTCTTTAAGCAAACCTTTTTTATCCATTGGACCTTTTTTGAAAATCATAAGTCCCCTCCTTCACCTGTTCTTGTTCCATCCAAACTTTATTCTATATATATCTATCCATACCCTTTAAAAAAATCTCATACCATGCTTTCTTTTGCATCGGCAAAAATCCATTAGATTTTTATCTATAATGTATCCTTTTATTGACAATATGTAACTAGGTAGTTACAATGATAATGTAATTGGTTGATTACATATAGGAAGGAGTTCATTACATTGGTTAATAATCGTATTAAAGTTTTGAGAGCTGAACGAGACTGGACACAAGCTGATTTGGCAGAACATGTCGGGATTTCACGACAAGCAGTTATATCCATTGAAAAATATAAATATACACCTTCGTTGGAGTTGGCTTTCAAAATTGCCAAAGCATTTAATGTATCTATTAATGAAGTATTTGTACTTGAGGAGGATGAAAAATAATGATTTACCAATTCGTAATGTTAGTGGTGTTGGTCGTATTAGGTATATGCACTATTGCCCTTCCATGCTTCCAAGCTGTAAAAATAAAAGAATATAGAAATGATGAACGTTGGCAATTGGTTCAGAATAAGGCGAACCACGTAGCAATGCACTACTATAGTGCACTTGGCTTTGCAATTTGTATTGGAGTTTTTATAACAACAATCTTCGATATTCAATATAGTATTGGTCTTGATAGAGTGTTGCTATATTCGTTAATTGCAATTTTTATGCGAAATGCAATTGAATTATTTTCCTTACGCCACTTTGATAAAGTTTTATAAGCTTTACAAACACAGTTAATACGAGGCCTTATTCGCAGACAAACTCCTTTGTTCCTAATGGAACTCAGGAGTTTGTCTTGTTCAAGAAGCTAGACCCTGCGCATAAGCGAACGGCGTCCCGCCCAGATGTAAACACCAGAGGTTACGGCCACAATGAGAATGAACGGGATCACATCCAGCCGGGGCGACAAAGCCGTCCCCCTTGGATACATCGCGTAGTAGGCCGTTGTAGAAGGAAACCAGGCGCCGATCGAAGCATGAAGCCCGGTAAGCACAATGTTGGCTATCACGATCGAAGCAGATAAAATCAAAGAGGAAACAAACGACTTCAAGCGCATGGATACCCATAACTGCAGCGCCGCAAACGGCAGTATGGCCAGCCAGCCCCCAACCGTACCGATGATCAATTCGGTAAAATCCAAATCATTCCCCAATTGAAGCAGTTCTCCCGCGAGCAGATATGATCCGGTAAAAAGCAGTTGAATCACCCCCATCAGCAGCATCAGCGTTCCTAATTTGGCATAATAGACACGGGAACGGGGAATGGGCAGACAAAACAGTTGTTTCCAGCCCCCGTTTGTATGCTCATAACGGCAAATAAAAGAAGCTAATACCCCGGCATAAAGCGGATAAAAAAACAAGCCGTGAAAGCTGGCCATATGCAGATAAAAGGTTTTCCATCCGCGCACAAAAAAACCGACAAAATTTTCCGAATTTAAACTATTCATTCCGAGCATCACATTTCCCAGCGCACCGAGGAGGAACAGGATGAAGATGACGGGATACTGCAACTTCATTCGTTCGGCTTTCATCAAATTTTCCATAATCACACCCCTGTTAATTAAAATTGTTTGTTTTTAAAATGCAGGGCCCCGGCGGCTAGCAGCACCGTTCCCAGGCCTGCACTGATGCCAATCCACCTCTCGGGATGTGCCATGAACGGACTGGACATCGTCGGATAGGCCCATGGCCACAGCCAGGTCCACAATGCTGCTCCGCTGTCCCGCGCTATGAATAGGCCAGAAACAGCGCCCAGGAAGCCGATGGACATCGGAATGGCCGGGTTCGAGAATTGGATAGACAGCCACATCTGCAGCCCCAGCACCGCAGTTGATGCGAGAAAGCTGTACATAATTTGCTTGATTAGAAGCTGGAACGGCAGCGGTTCTGAAGTGTAGCAAATCCAGAGCAGGATCAGGCCGGCAATAATCAGCAAGGCCGTACACAACAGCAGAAAAAGAACCCACAGCGCCTTGGCCCAATAAAGAACAGAGCGGGAAACAGGCAGGGTCAGCAGCTGCTTCCAACTATTGGATTCGTGTTCCAAACCGGCAATCATACCCGTGAGTAACGCGGTATTTAGCAGCAATACGAAACCTAGAAACATATACATCACATTAAACACGCTGTATACCCCTGCCGGGCCTTTGAAATAGAGATACCATTCCAGCGACATAAATGCGATGAACAGCCCGGCGCTGATAACCGGCAGCCAGCGGGCCGCAGGTTTGAGCCTCATGCCTTCGGCCCGCAGGGCCCGCCACATCATAAGCTTACTCCTTTTCCGGTCAACTCCATGAACAGCTCTTCCAGCGATTTGCTGTTTTCCCGTACATTCATAATCCCGTAAGGGCCCAGCAGTTTGAACAATTCTGCCTGCGACATACTGACATTCTCTGCTGAAATTGACAGCATATTGCCTTCCCGCTCCACGGAAAATCCTTGCAGCATTAGCGTGCGAAGCGCTTCCTCCGGGCGCTCCACTGCAAATTCCATGACTTTTCCCCTGCGCCGCTCCAGCATTTCTAGTGCTCCCTGATAGACGAGTTTGCCGCTGCTGATAATTCCGATCTCATCTGCAATCGTATCCACCTCGCTCAGCAGATGGCTGGACAGCATGATCGTCATTCCCTGATCATGGGCCAGTGACAGCATCAGATGCCGTATTTCTTGGATACCGGCCGGATCCAGGCCGTTGGTCGGCTCATCCAGGATCAGCAGCTGCGGATCCCGCAGCAAGGCTGCTGCTATGCCGAGCCGCTGCTTCATACCGAGGGAATATCCGCTCACTTTACGGTTTGCACTTGACGTCAGCCGCACAATTTCCAGCACCTCACCGATGCGCCGGTCGGGTAGCTTCAGCAGTGTGCTCAGTATTTTCAAATTTTTGTACCCGGTCAAATGCCCGTAATAGGATGGGTTCTCTACTAATGAGCCTACCTTGCGTAAAATGTCCTGACTGTTGCCCGGCATCTCTTGTCCAAAAATACGGATCGTCCCGCTATCTGCCCGGAGCAAACCCAGCAGCATTTTGATCGTTGTAGTTTTCCCTGCACCGTTCGGCCCTAGAAAACCGTATATTTTCCCCTCGGGAACCTCCAGGTTTACCTCATTCACCGACACCTGCTCGCCGAAGCGGCGGGTCAGCCCTTTTGTCTCCACTATAAGTTGTGGCATCTCCTGTCACCTCATATCTTTGATATAGGGACAATAATAGGCGCTGGAAGTAGCAGCAGGGTAAAGAAAAGTAAAAATCAAGTAAAAAAAACAGGCCAACACCACAAAAAATAGGTGTCTAGCCTGCATTCAAGAAAAAAATAAAAGTGTGATTTGCGTTCCTTGCTGCGGTTTGCTATGTACAGCCATTTTGCCACCATGCCTTGTTACAAAACCCTTTGCCAGCGCCATGCCCAGGCCGGAGCCCGCCAATCTGGCCCGCGCCGACAACATATTGTCATCCGCAGCGTTTAGCCGCTCTAGCGCCGCCGCATCGATTCCCGTCCCATTGTCGCGAATTTCAACCGTCAGTTCGTACTGATCCCAGCGTAGCCCGGTTTCAATATGGCACCCCGCAGGATTGTGAACCACGGCATTCCACAGCAAATTGTGCAGCGCCCGCCGAATCATGCGTTGGTCGATATCAAGATATTTCTCCCCGTCCGTATTGAAGGCAAAGGTATGCTGTGCAGCCAGCGGATGATCAGCGACATCGGTAACGATCTGCCTGATAAATCCTGCCATCTCCGTAGACTCCCGCGAGAGCGGAACCTCGCTGCCGTCCAGTTGATAGAAAGCATTCATATCTTCAATAAGCTGCTCTACCTGGATCGTCTTTTGTTCCATTAAGGAGCCGAACTGGATTATTTCCGCAGTAGACCACGCATATTGATCAGCGGCTGCAATCATGGAACTGTAACCGCGAATATAGGCCAACGGGGTTTTCAGATCATGCCGCACGCCCGCAATCCAGCTTTTTCGCTTCTCATCCAATTCGTGTCTTTCTTTCTCTGTTTGCTGCAGTGCAAGGGTCAACGTGGACAACTGCCCGATTATTTCTTTAAAGAGAGCATAGGGCAGCGTGAGCTGATTTCCGGGAATGGGGCGGCCGCGCCAATTGCTCCGCGAAGGTTCGTCATATTGGCCTTGTGCCAGCCGCTTCAGCCAGTTCAGCATATAAAAAATCGATTTCGTCAGGCTCCACAGATAGAAGACAAGCGCAGACAAGCACACGATCAGGAAACTCCAGATTTGAAACTGTATGTACTCAAGTCCCTTCAGCTATGGAAGCATTTGCCGCATAAAAATAAAAAGGATAAACAGAACGAGCCAGGCGGCGATAACACCTATACCCAGGGCAAGTAAAAAAAGCAGCAGCCGCAGGCCAACACGAACGACCCCTTTCATATTTGACCAGTCGGTACGGGGTTCGGAATAAATTTGTAGCCTAATCCACGGAAATTGACAATGTAACGAGGCTGCTTCGGGTCCTGCTCTATTTTGTTTCTGATTTTGGAAATATAAATAACAACCGTTTTCTCATCGCCCAGCTGCATTTCACCCCAGACCTGTTCATAGAGCTGGGCCGTTGTAAACAGCCGGCTCGGATGCTCGGCAAAAAACAGTAGCAGCGCGAACTCCTTAGCCGTACAGTGAAGCTGCTGGCCGCGCACCGTCAGCCCGCCGGTATCCTTGCTGATTTCAAAATCAGCAAAAGTGTAACAGGCAGATGGAGCCTCCTGTTGATACAGTCTTCTTCTGGCAAGCTGGGCTTTGATCCGCGCCACCACCTCCAGGGAGTTGAACGGCTTGGTAATATAATCGTCCCCGCCCATCGCAAATCCGGTCAGCTTGTCATAATCGGCAGCCCGCGAAGTCAGGAATAAGATCGGGGCGTTTGTTTTTTTGCGCAGCTCCAGACACAGCTCGAAGCCGTTACAGTCCGGGAGCATCACATCCAGTAAAATTATATCCGGTTCCCGGCTGTCCATCAGGCTCATCGCCTCCGCCCCGGTAGAAGCGGTAAGGACGGAAGAATACCCTTCCCTGGACAGCAGCAGTTCCAGCATGCAGGCAATTCCTGCTTCATCTTCTATAATCAATATCGCATCGTTCATCGCCATTCCCCTCCATTTTCCATCCTATTATACTGCAAAATGGAAATGGCATCTTCCGAGTGTGTCAAACCCGCCGGGGATTTGGCTCAGGCCTTCAAGTTCGGCAGGCCCTTGAAGCAAACGGAGGATTTCCGGACAATAAGCTTGGGCGGGATAATGATCTTGACTGGGTCGCTCTGCAAACCTCCGATCCTGTCCAGCATTTGCCGGGCCGCCTCAACGCCCCATTGGTCATGAAAGACCGATACTGTGGTCAGCTTAGGCTCCACCGTTTCCGTCTCCAGAATATTGTCAAAGCCCACAATGGCCATATGCTCGCCTGGGATAAAACCTTGCAGCCGCAAGCCGATGGTGACGCCAAGGGCAATAATATCATTATGGCAGAAGCAGGCCGTCGGCGGGTTTTCCAGCTGTAGCACCTCCTGAATGGCGCGGATCCCTCCCTCACGGTTCAGCGGGGTAGGCATAATGAGCTTGGGGTCCACTTCCAGGCCGTATTCCTGCAGGGCGCTGCAGTAGCCGTCTATCCGTTCTTGGTAGGCTGTATTGCCGGGAAGCATACCACCGATATAGGCAATCCGCCGGTGTCCCTGCTCTACCAGATGCCGGACAGCCAATTGGGAGCCTAGTCTGTAATCCGTTCCCACATAATCCGCGCCGGAGCCCGCTACCTCCCGCCCCATGAGAAGCGCCGGTATTTGCAGGGCGCGCAGCTTGTTGAACAGAGTCGGCTGGGTGTCGACCACCGGAGTCAGAATAATCCCGCATACCCGGTGCTCCAGCATCGTTTCCAGCACCCGTTCCTGCTTCTCCCGGGATTCGGAGGACATGCCCAGCAGGAAAGTAAACTGCTGTTCATAGAGCATATCCTCGACCTTCGTTAGCATCTGATGATAGAAGGGGTTTTCAAAATCGGTAATCACGATTCCCACCGTGGAAGAGCTTTGGGAGCGGAAGCTCGCCGCCACCCTGTCATACACATAGCCGAGCTTTTCGATGGATTCTATTACTTTCTTGTGGGTGCTGGGCTTAATAGACTTGCTTCCTCTGACGACCAGCGATGCTGTCGCCCGGGAAACCCCGGCATCATCGGCCACATCCTGAAGGGTAACCCGCTTGTCCCGCGAAGCCAAACCGCATTCCTCCTTTTTCCGTACGATTCATTTCCTTTATCCGGATAAATTTACAATAGTATAGCATACATTTCAAACAGATAATATTTAGTATTGACAGGCTCATAGGCACCTGCTACGATTATCCCCAGTAAACTTATATGCATTTAAGATTATTATTTCCGGACGGAACAAAAATTTTTTTCTCACAAAATTAGATCGATATAATTTTACGGGAAAAGGACGGTTTCGGCAAGATTTATTCCCCGGAAAGCTGCAGAAGGTTCCATGTTGTCTGGTTATCCGGTTGTTACGGTGAAAGGGGTTTTGCCATGATCGAAATCAAAGAGTTATACAAATCCTTCGGGGACAAGCCTGTACTCTCGGGCATTAATGTAACCATCGGGGACGGAGATATTTATGGTCTTGTAGGCATAAGCGGCGCCGGGAAGTCCACCCTGCTGCGCTGCATCAACGGGCTGGAAACCTTCGAACAGGGGACCCTGCGGGTGAACGGTACAGACATCAGCAGGCTGCGTGGTGCCGAACTCCGCAAGTTCCGCAGCGGTATCGGCATGATCTTCCAGCAGTTTTCCCTGTTGGAGCGGAAGACTGTTTATGAAAATATCATGTTTCCGATGAAGTGTTACAACTACAAGAAAGCTGAGGCTGATGCGCGTATTCACGAGCTTCTGCGGCTGGTGGAGCTGTCGGACAAAATCCACTCCCGGCCCAACCAGCTTTCAGGGGGCCAGAAGCAACGGGTAGCCATTGCCAGAGCCCTGGCCATGAATCCGAAGATTCTGCTGTGTGACGAAGCCACCAGTGCCCTGGATCCCAATATTACAAAATCCATCCTGGCGCTTTTGAAGAAAATCAATCAGGAGTTGGGCATTACCATCGTGATTGTGACCCACCAGATGGAGGTAGTGAAGGAGGTCTGCACCGATATGGCTCTCTTGAGCAAAGGGGAGCTAAAGGTATCGGGTTCCGTGCAGGATATTTTCCTGGGCCGCTCTGAGGTACTGGACGAGCTTCTCGGGTTGCCCGGTACGGGACAGCCGGAAGACAAGGTGGTGTTCGAGATCGTACAGCGGCCAGGTCAGAATGATCTGCTGTCACGGTTCGCCACAGCTACGGGAATCCGTTTCGAGGTTGTATGGGGCGGGCTTGACCGGTATGCGGAGAGCATCGCGGGAGCCTTTACCCTTGCGGTGGACAAGGACGACTTCCCCAAGGCACAGACTTTTCTTGAGGATACGAGTACAGAATGGAGGAGAGTGTAATTTACCAGTACGATTTCCAGACCATTTTGGACCGCATCATTTTGCCCGGCTTGCGCGAAACGCTTATCATTCTGGGCGGCACAGTCGTCACCTGCACCTTCTTCGGCTTTGTGCTGGCGCTTATCCTTATTACCACCGATGTGAACGGGCTCAGACCCAACCGGCTGGTGTACGAAACCATAAGCGCCATTATCAACGTGCTTCGCTCCGTGCCCTTTATCATTCTTATTATTACCATCATTCCGCTGACTCGGCTTGTGGTGGGCACGACCATCGGAACCACGGCGGCTATTTTTTCCATAACCATTGTGGGCTCTCCGCTTATCGCCAGACTTCTGGAGGGCTGCTTCAAGGAAGTCAATTCCAGCCTCATCGAGGCAGCCAAATCCTTTGGTGCCTCTGATTGGCAAATTACATTCCATGTCATTGTGAGTGAATCCATTCCGTCCATCGTATCCCATCTGACCTTAGGGTATGTTTCCCTGCTGGGCTTTACGGCCATGGCCGGCACAGTGGGCGCTGGAGGACTGGGAGCGGTGGCGCTGACCTACGGCTACCAGAACTTCAACGATACCATCATGTACAGCACTGTGGTCATTCTCATTATTATCGTGCAGTTCATCCAGTTCGGCGGCAATTTTCTTTATCGAAAGCTAAAATAAGCTTTTATTCCAAACCAATTCCAAGAAAAGAGGTATGCTTTTATGAAAAAAATGTCCTTCACCGCTCTGTCGCTGGTCATCGTCCTTGCCCTGTCGGTGCTGGCGGGCTGCGGCAAAAGCGCCTCCGGTGACCAGTCCAAACAAATCGTCATCGGGGTTATCGCCCGTGAGCAGCCGGATATCGATTACGTGGCCGAAAAGCTGAAGACCGAAGGCTATGACATTGAGGTGAAGGTGTTTAACGACAACATCGCACTGAACAATGCCACAGCGGAAGGGGAAATTGACGCCAACTACTTTCAGAATGAGAAGTACCTGACCAGCTTCAACCAAAGCAATGGTACGAACCTGATTACCTATGGTCCTAATATTTATACGACTCCTGTGGTTTTTGTATCTAAAAAACACAAAAGCTTAGACAGCCTTCCTGAAGGTGCCAAAATCGGCATCGCCAACGATTCCGCCAACCGGGCCCGGGAACTGCAGTTGCTTGCCACCAACGGCCTGATCAAGCTCCGTGAGGGTGTAGATCTGCCAACCCTGCTGGATATTACGGAAAACAAGAAAAAGCTCAATTTCGTAGAAATTGATCCCCGGAGCCGGGTAGGCGCATTTGCTGATCTGGATGCTATGACCGCTCCCTCCATTACCGTGTATCAAATGAAAGATCCCGAGGTCACCATCGATACGGCGCTGCTTCAGGAAACCCCAGAGGTTTACAAGCAGTACGGGGGTATCGTTCTCGCTATCAATAAAGACACCGAAGAACAAAACAAGGAATGGCTGGATAAGGTTGTGAACATTCTGTCCTCCAAGGAGTATGCGGAATGGCTGCTAGAAACCTATAACGGTGTGAAAAAGCCTTACAACTCATAATCCGGCACTACTAAAATCTTATATATAAAAGGAGAACTGATCCAAATGGCAACTGTAATCGTTTTGGCAAACACATCCCTGAATGAGGCTGACAAAAAACGTTTTGTAGAGGAAATCGGCACCGCCGTAACGGAATCACTGCAGCTTCCGCCCCAGCTGAAATCCATCACCCTGCAGGAGTTTCCGCGTATCAACAGCACGCCGAAGGATTACGAGGAGATTACCTTCTTCGTGTACACAGCCCCGGGCAAACCTGTGGAAGCCAAGCGTGCCCTTGTCCGCAACATCCAGCTTACAGCGGAGCGGGTACTGGCCGGAGTGAACGTGAAGACCATCGTCATTATTAAGGAACACGGAGATGAAAATGTGGGCGTAGGCGGCCAGCTGCGGCTGGACCAGGTCCAGGCTTAAGGAGCGGCGCTATGAAAACAATGCAAATCGGCAGTAGTGGAATCGAGGCTTCGGTCCTGACACTGGGCGCTTTCGGCATGGGCGGGGGCTTCCAGTTCCCGGACACGGACGATGGGGAATCCATCCGGGCCATCCATGCGGCACTGGATGCGGGCATCAACTGCATCGATACGGCGCCCGTGTACGGCTTCGGCCACAGTGAGGAAATCGTGGGACAAGCGATCAAGGGAAGACGCGACAAGGTGATCCTGTCTACCAAATGCGGGCTGTGGTGGGGTGATGAGGAAGGCAGCTACCGCTTCACCTGGGAGGGGCGCCGGGTCAAGCGCAACCTTAGCCCCCGTGTCATCCGCATTGAAGTAGAGGAGAGCCTGAAGCGGCTGGGTACAGATTACATCGATATTTACTATACTCATAACCCGGCCATGGAGCCGTTCCTGACGCCTATTGAGGAAACCATCGGTACCTTGATGGAGCTGAAGAAGGAAGGGAAAATACGGGCCATCGGTGCATCTAACTGCGAGCCCCATCATATTCAAAGCTATATCGGGCACGGGGAAATTTCCATTGTGCAGAAGAAATACAACATGTTGTCCAGAGAGGCGGAGGCGGATGTGCTGCCTCTGTGCAAGGACAATGGCATCAGCTTCCATGCGTATTCCCCGTTGGCCCAGGGTCTTCTTAGCGGGCACATCGGAAAGGATTACCACCTGCCCCAGGACGATCCCCGGCAGAATGACCGCTGGTGGCAAGGAGAGGCTTTCCTGCTGGCTGTTGATTTCGCCCGGGAGCTCGAGGCATTGGCACTGGAATTCGGCATCTCCACCAGCTCTCTGGCAGTGGCATATTTGCGGGCCAAGCATGAGCATGTGAATGTAATTCTGGGTATCCGCAAGGAACGCCACCTGCATGAAAATCTGGCCGGAGCAGACTTCCGCTTCCCGGACGGTGCTATAGAGGAAATCGACCGCCGGCTTAACCGGCTGCATCTTACGGCTGCCGGACAGGGCCGATGAAGCCAAGCTCTATGGAGATGAAGAGCAGCCAGGAACTGGACTGGCACATTTCTCAGTTTCTTGAAGCGAACCAGGAAGCCATGATCGAGGATGCCAAAGGGCTCATCCGCATCAACAGCGTAGGCCTGGCTTACAAACCCGGAAGCTCCCAGCCCTTCGGCGAAGGCTGCAGCTCTGTCCTGGACGAAGCCATCCGGCTCATGCAGCGGGAGAAGCTGGATGTGACGGACTTTGACGGCTACGGTGTCAAAGGGGAATTGGCAGCTTCGGAGCGGGGAAGCATCGGATTTTTCGCCCATCTGGACGTGGTGCCGGAGGGCGGGGACTGGAGCTTCCCGCCTTACGAGCCCTTTGTACGGGATGGCTACCTATTTGGACGTGGGGCCATGGATAATAAAGCGGCGGCTGTGGCGGCGCTTTATGTGCTGAAATTTTTTGCTGACAGCAAGCTGCCCCTCCAGCACGGGCTGTATCTGTTTCTCGGCTGCAATGAGGAAAACGGCATGCGCGATATCCGCCACTTCCTGTCCCGGCATGAGCCTCCTCTGTTCGGCATTGTGCCTGACGCCTATTTCCCCCTGTGCTTTGCCGAAAAGGGAATGCTGCGTGCGGATTTCGAAGGTGAAGTGGCCGACGGCAACCTGCTGGCCTTTAGCGGCGGGACCGAATATAACGTGGTTCCCGCAGCCGCCTCGGCAATCTTGCGGGACGTGGACCCGGAGCATGCAAGACAGGTGCTGCCCGGTTCCTTCACGGTTGAGGCTCTACCGGAGGGCGTCCGCATTACGGCATCGGGAAAAGCGGGACATGCCGCCTTCCCCGAGGGCACGGACAATGCTGCCGTGAAGCTGGCAGCCGCTCTTGCCGCCCATGGGCTGGTTCGGGGCAGCCGGACGCTGCGGGCGCTGGCTTTCGTGCAGGAATGCTTCGCCAGGCCTTACGGGCATGGCTTGGGCATCGCCTTCCGTGACATGTCGGGAGAAGCCACAGTCAATGCAGCCGTCCATATGGAAAACGGCAGGCTTCGCTTGTTATGCGACATCCGCTACGGGGTTACCCAGGAGAAAAGCGGTATACAGCAGTTGCTGGAAGAGGCGGCCGCCCGTTACGGTATGCGGCTGACTCGCACGGAGGATAGTCCGCCGCATTATATCGCCCCGGATGATCCCATTGCGGCGGCCCTATGTGATCTGGCCAACCGGGAGCTGGGCACCAACCAGCCCCCTTATGCCATGGGCGGCATTACCCACGCCAGATGGCTGCCACGGGCAGCAGCCTTCGGCCCTCTGCGCCGGGACAAGCCCTCCCCCTTTCCTGCCGGAAGAGGAGGAGGTCACCAGCCGGACGAGGCCATGTATTTGGAGGCCATATGGGATGCCTTCCTGATTTATGTTAAGGCGGTTCTTGTGATAGACAAGCTGTTAAGCGAGGAGAAAGAACAAAATTAACAGAGTGAAGCACCGGCCTGAAAGGCCGGTGCTTCCGGTTGTCTCCACTGGCATGGAACCCGAATGGAGAAGCTTTTTTCACTCTACATAGTCTTCTTTTAAAATACTGTATATCTCTAAATCGATGATTCCTTTACCTGCCCATAGTGTCGCTTGTCTTAATGTTCCTTCTTTGATGAAGCCATTCTTCAACAATACCTTCTTTGAAGTCTCATTCAGAGGCATCACTTCAGCTTGAATTCTGTTGACGTTGACATCCATAAACAAAAAATCGATTAATATTTTCACCGCTTCGCTAGCAATACCTTTGCCCCAATGTGCTTCCGATAAAAAGTAGCCAATCGTCACAGCATTTACCTTTTGATTAAAGTCGACAGCTTCAATAATTCCAAGCAACCGATCAGGTTCAGGACTGGCGAATATCCCCCACTTAACCCTTGACCTTTTATTATAATCTCTCTCGAAATGGCCAATCATATTTTTCACAGTATCTTTATTGTGTTTGGGTATTATGCCACAGTATTCAAACACTTTGTCATTGTTATAGATTTCAAAAACTTCCTCAAGATGATGATCTTCAATCTTCTTCAATACGAAACCCTCTGACTTCAGGCAAGGTAACTGCTCAAAAACCGCTTCTATGTTCACTCTGTCACCGCTCCATATCTTCTTTTTAATTGATAAATCTCTAAACTCCAGCTCTTGTAAGAATGAATTGTTGGCTATTAACCCTTTTACTCTCTCTATCGTATTAAGCCCTTTGGGTACGCCACCGTTTCTATGAAGTAATACCCACCTAAGACAAGCCAACGCCTCAAAAACTTCAAACTCATTCTGCTGAATATCATTATCTAACAGATAAGCGGAACGAAACACATGTGCATATCGCTCTGAGATGTATATTTTTTGTAGAGTAAGTGACCACGCAAAATCATATCTGGAATCCCCTAATTGCCCGTTCGTCCAATCGATTACGGTGTATCGGTCATTTTCCTCTAGAATATTTCCTAAATGGAAATCACCATGAATGATCTGATCTTGCTTGATTTGACTGATTTGCACAAGAAAAATTAATGCGCTATTTAAGTCATCATGTCCCCTTACTCCAGGAAAAAAGTAATCAATGAAATCGTACTCGGGAAGATGTATATTTCCAATCTCTTCTACATGAGTTTGATGTATCCTTGATAATATATTCGCAATATCCATCATTTTCTTTTCATTCAGTTCATTAACCGGCATCCCGTCAAAGGTAGTCAACAGCACCTTATCTGCATTTGGATTTACTCCCCAGCCCAATGGCTTAGAGACTGATAATCCTCTTTCAAAAAGGGCATTCAATAAATGAAATTGAAAACTAACATCAGGTCTTGAGCTCTTATTCCATACTTTCAATACAAAGCTCTCTTTATCTGAACTTATCTTCATAACTTCAGCTTCAAAGCCATGATCCATTGGATGTGTGGTTAAGGTCTCTTCTTGCTTTAATAATTCATCCATATTTTCATTTTTCTCTACCCAGTCCACGATACCTATAGGAGATCCCAATCATCATCTTCCTTTCATATGGTTATTTATATTCTCTTCTTGACCGGTATATATAAATCCACTTTACATTTCCCTTCCTTATCCTTAGCAGGATCATTCATACAGAATTCTAGGCATGGCCTATCGTCGGCATCATACTCACTGTTCGGTAACCATAGACTGAATACATTTTGATAGGCGAGAACAAATTTATCGATTGTGTCGTAGAATGGATATACAGCATACATTCCACCAGAAAGTGTTTTGAATTCCACATGTTTTGTATGTCCGGATCTCTCGAATCCACTTGGTAATGTGACACAAGCATCGTATCGGCAAGCAAATTCTTCTACTAGATTTCCATCATCCAACGATATTCCGATAAAATAATGATGGTTCGGAGTAAGTCCCTGCCAGCTTGCCCAACGTCCCAACTTGTCCCATGCAACATGAGTATCCAAGTAACTCCCGACATGCCTAACATATGCCACTTCATATTCAGGAAGTTCTTCGATTGTGATCACGTTTTCCCACGCCCTCTTCAGAATGTGATTTCTCCCAATCCCATTGTAAGCCTCAAGCTGAGAGAACTCTTCTTGCTTATTGCTGAAGTGTAATGAAATATTGCTATTCTTCCTTACACTATTTCTAACGTCACTTGGGGTCTTACTATAGCGTTTCTTAAAGAGAGCATTGAAGGTTGACACCGATTCGAAACCGCATTGATTTGAAATTTCTAGAATAGTCTTATTAGTTTCAGCCAAAAGATAAACAGCCTTTTGTAAACGCTCTTGATTTACAAACGCAACTGGAGTCACACCGACTATAGAGGTAAATATTCTTGTAAAATGATATTTCGAAAAATTTGAAACGCCAGCCAATATATCGAGAGTGAGTTTTTGATTGCTATTTTCCTTAATGTATTTAATTACGTTATCAATTCTATTAAAATAGTCATTATTCATCTATCAATTCCCCAATACCTATGTATTTATTGATTACTAAAATTATACATTATTTGCATCCATTATAAGCGCTTATAAATAAGTAAGGGGGAACGGGTCTATTGCAGCAAAAAGCTCAAGCACCGGGCATATAGCCGCAGGCTTGAGCTTTTTAACTGTTTTAATTCCTTCAATCAATTTCCTGTTCCTGTACAGACTTTATTACCACCAGTTTTCGTAACTTTTTGTATAAACACATAGGTGCTCTCATTTGACAACTCATCAGCAAATTCGAAATCAAACCCGGTAAAGCCTTTGATATCCTCCACGCACCTGATTTGCCGCTCAGCCATGAAGCGTACCATTTCACCTCGGGCCATCTTGACCAGGGTTGCTTTTTCGATCACCTTACCACCGATGTGCTGCCCGAATACACAAGTAACCATTCGAACATCTCTTCCCAGATAAGGGGAAATGCATTTGCTGTATTCCTTAGAGGCTAAATTCAGAATGCAGCCGCTCTCCGCAAAAAGCTGATCGGCCAGTTTTCTGCCCCAAAATCCATAAATCGAACTGAAGCCCGGTCCGGCCAGCTTGGCCTGCATTTCCAGTCTGTATGGAACAACCCCGTCAAACGGCCGGAGTATCCCGTAGAACCCCGACAAGATCCGTAAATGCTGCTGAAGATACTCCAGCTCCTCCGTTTGTAGCACCCCCGGTGCCATGTATTGGTACTGAATCCCTTCGTAGGCGAAGAGAGCCGGCGCCAAATTGCGGGTTAAATGCATATTCTCAATCCGCTCAACATTTAGCGTGGTGATAGCATCATTGCATTTCCATAGGAATTTTGCTTCTTCATAGTTCAGCTTTTTTAATGTGGCCAGCAGAATTTTCGACTCGTTTATAAATTGCGGCATCTGGCGGCTAGTAAAGACATCCGTGTCCGGCTTCATCTTTTTGGCAGGCGAAATAATTATTCTCATGTCGTTCCCTTTTCTTGCCCCGTGGGGGAAAATAAATTTACCCTTATCCTATTCCAATTGGTCTTCCGGAACCAGGCTATCATAGTTTACTTCGAAACTTATATCAGATCTTCATATTTGCGCTTACCGTAGAGTATTCGTCTAATTTCAACAATATCGTCAAACACGACATAGAATACCATATAATTCTCTACAACTAGAAAACGATATTCATCTTTTAGACCATTAATGTTGTAACAGATCGGCCCTGAAAAAGGGAACATCTCTAACCTGGATATGGCCTCATCAAACTTATCCACGAGATCATTCGCTGCATCCGGCGCAGAAAGCTCATTACACACATAATCAACAATGTCCTGCAAATCTAAATAAGCCAAAGTTAGATAACGCAGTTTATATTTTCCGTCCATAAGCGTCTCCTCCAGGTTAATTACTCATTCCTATCTGTTCCAACAACCAGCCTCTTTCCAGAGTAAATCTCTGTTCTGCTTCTTGAATCTGCTCTTCATATTTCCGCTTATTCTCTCTAAGCTCAGCTCCTACTCGATTCATCAAATCTATAGAGAGTAAGGGGATTTCAAATTTTTCTAATTTGGACGGATTAATCAATTTAATTGTAGTCCCTGTCTGCAGACCATCAAGCATTCTACGTCCCACTTCACTTTGTAAGAACTCATACAAAACATAGACATTATATAGAGCATGATCCACTCTGATGATGGACAGGTTACCGCTCACAAAAGCTTCCTCACACTTCTCTTCTACAATTGCGAATTTGACCACAGACCCTTTGGAAGTCATGATGATATCCATAGGGCGGATCGCAAATTTCTCCAGCCAGTCCTGCTTCTTATACGTTATCCTTGACTCCTCATCATAGGCAATTCTTCCATTCTCAATATCTTTAATATTCAATAAATAGTGAGTGGCTGTACTTGATAGCTCCTCAAGCTCTTCTTTCGTTAGTTGAACGCCACGTCTAATTGCGGCAACCTCACCAAGCTTGACTGTTTGATGAAAAGAATGTTTCAACACATCAAAGTCTAAATATTCCTTGGGGTTAAGACTATAATCGTACTCTCTTATCTTCGCCAGATCAACAAATCTGCTGAAGTTCTCCTCTTCAATTCCATTTCTATATGCATAGACAATTTTCGAAATCCCCTCTTCCTGAATCGAGCATTGGTTCCTATTTAATCTCTGTGTATACTTGCTGGCGTCAATAAACAATATCAGTCCACGCCTACTTTTTGACTTAGCCTTATTAAATATAATGAGCTCTGTACCCACTCTCGTTTTAAGGTAAAGATTCTCCGGCAACGTAATTACTGCTTCAATTAAGTCTTCTTCCGTAATTGCTTTGCGAATATGCACTTCAGTGCTCCTTACCAACGTGCCCTTTGTGCCGACTACGGCTGCTTGTCCATGGTTATTTAAATGATATAAGGCATTCTGATAAAATGCCCAATCTGCAGAGGACTTGGGAGGGATGCCATACTTGTATCTTGGATCATTCTGACCTTCCGATTGGTTCCATACCATTCCGAAAGGAGCATCTGACCAGATAAAGTCAACCGTTAACCGTTCAGGCTCTCGATAAACCCTATCTAACACATCTTTATTCGTAATATGAAAAAAGGGGACATTATTGATGTTCAACAATAACTTCGAAATTAAATAATCTGACGCATTTTTCTCTTCACCATAATAAGAGACAGGCTTATTAGATCCCTCAACTCTGAAATGTCTAAACAATTCAATTGCAAAACTAGATATTCCAGAACAATAATCAGCAACTGAAGAAATATTCTTGAAATCAATCAAACCCAAAACTAGCTTAATGATTGTTTCCGGCGTCTGATTTCCTCCATTATTACTACTATATTTTAACGCAATGAAATTAATAAATTGAACAATCTCTTCTTGATCGATGAATTGAATATTGATAATCTTCTCAATCATTGTTTTAAAGACTGTGTCAGAGTAGTTATATTGAAGGAATGAGGGAACCAATCCTGTAAAAACTCCTTTAAACTCTTTGTGTAGATGCTCAAGTTCAATCACGGCTTGGTCCAGCATATGGGCAATTGATCGTGATTCTGAGAGTACAGCTCGAGAAACTTGGTCCTTTTCACTATGTTCTAACTCTCTTAAATAAAATATAGTCACAATAACCAAGATCATACGAGCTATCTGTTCGTTAGGATAGAGGCCCTCTAGATCTTCCGTTATGGACTCAAGTATGTATTTAAGCTCGGTCTCTCTTTTATTCATTAGCACACCTCCAAATATGTATGACCATACCTATTTATCACTTTCTAAAAAAACACGTCTTAGTACGACGTGGAAAAATCTTTTCATGGTTAAAACTGGATGTCGATAATGTTATTTATTGGGTCTATTCCGAATCTGCATCCTCAAATTACTGAACACCTCAGAGTGACTATAACGTTCATTAGAGGTATCAGCTTCATGCTCAGATTCTTTAAGCTTCATAAAGATCTCTTGGTTCTGTTGAATATTTTCATATTGCTTGATGCTCATAACAACCATATCACCATATCCGTTTTTCGTGAGAAAAACTGGTTCCTGACTTTCGTGTACTATTTTAGATATTTCAGCAAAGTTGTTGCGCAAATCGGATACAGGTCTAATCTGTGGCATAGCTCCCCCTCCTTCTTAGCGACATCATATCATAATTATGATATCGATTCAATATTATGATCCTAGTTCTCCACTCATCACTGCGAAAAACCTAGATCATTTTAAAATATTCAAATGATTCTTTCATGTGCGCAAACCAGCATGATTTAGGAATATAGCCATGTTTTTGCTTTATATATTCTTGAATTTGCTTATATGTAGCATTAAAAAGTCCCTCCTTAAAATGACTAAATCAAAACTAAAGTTACAAAGAAAACTCGGATTTAATAATTTCCAATAATTGTTTGGCCGATTGCTCGTCTATTTGAATACTTTGGCTTACTACGTCTGTATGAACGCGATCCTTTGAACCATACGTATTTATCTGTAAAAACTTCTTTCCATTGTGTATCAAAATGTTGTAGGTAGATTCCGCCTCTGTTTGTAATCTTGAATTTCTTGATATTTTACTTAAATTTCTAATCAGAGCCATTGCAACCCCTCCAGAAATAAATGATATGTCTGGATTATAGCATACTGATCCATTTGTGTAGCCCTAAAAAGGTGAATGTTACAAACATTGATCCCCTTATCTCCATCATACTTCTCTTATCATAACTTTATACAACCTTATCATGGCAAAAAAGCCCAAGCACCGGGCATATAGCCGCAGGCTTGAGCTTTTTGAATGTTATTTAATCGCCAATAGTTAAGATAATCGTGTCATACGGAGCTAACTCCAATGTTTGTTGCCCATACTCCGTATCAATCGTAGTGCTTTGAAGTTGATCACTATTGTTAATCACAACCAATATCTTACTTTCCGGATAATAGGCACACTCTGTAAATAAGTTATCCGTAATGTACTTCGTTTCATGTAACTCATTGCCCGCAAAGCGAATCAGATTCAGCAGCAATCTTGTATTCGCAAAGCTGAATTCGAACGAAGGAAGGTAGATCCCCTTGCCTTTACCGAAGGCATGAGTAGACAGTGTGATCCTGCCACCCGTTTCATCCACTACCGCAGCTGACCCGTCGGTAAGATAAATGCTATTCTTGGGTGTTATCCTAGCCCCTTCAGGCACCAAGCTGTGCTCGTCCCGAGTGTCATAAGTCCATTTTCCATGAGCGACCCTGGAGCCGGTATCCTCATCCAGACCGAGAACATGTGCCATTCTGAAAAAGCTGTCGTAACCTTCAAGCGCCGAAGGCTGGTTAATCCCGATAAAAGCACCGCCCTCATACACCCACTTGGTCAACAGGTCCACACACTTGTTGTCTTTCCAGTAGTCCCCGCCGCTCCAGGCAGATCCGGCAGAGCCGGCATTGATCACTACATCACAATCCTGCAGTACGCCCTGAAGGATATCCTCAAAATCAATGAACTGCACATCAACCGGCAATCCGGATAAAGCTTCATTAATATGAATCAAATCATGCATAGATGTTTCATGGAAATGGCCGGACAATGTCCACGATCTTAATTTGCCCCAAGCGTGGAGAATGGCTACCTTCGTCTTAATCTGATAAGGCTTGCCTTCTTGATGCAGCTCTTTAATTTGTCTAAATTCATTGGCAATCTTTTCGATATAATCGCAGAAATCCGGGTAAGGCTCGACCAGATGCAAATACCCGCCCAGTCCGATCCGGTCAATAGGCTCCCTTAGGAGCGCGCGCCGGATGTTGATCCAGTACTTTTTGGCATCCAGCGTGGGGTCACCGCCCTCCATAAAGGTAGGAAGTCCGCCTAGCCCAACCGGAAAAAGATACGGATGCAGCCGGATCTCATGCGTATCCACTTTTACACCTGAACACAGCCGTGCCTCATAACCCGAGAACACGCATTTAATCATCCCGTCAAAGCCAAACTCCTGAAAGCGGTCATTGTAAGGTTCTACGCCAACCCAGCTATCATCATAGAAGACATAAGCCAGTTTGTCGTGCCGATGCACAATGTCAATTAATTGCTTGCCAAATCCAATTACAAAATCATTGATAAAGGCCATCCAGTCGAGCTTGCGCTGCTCAGCCGGGATGTGACTGACGCGATATTTGCCGCCATTCACAAAATCCTCGGCAGTCAGCGAATATCCATATCTCTTGGCGAACAGATCAAGCGCTCTTGAACTTACCGTGAAATCGTATGAACCCCAGTCCGAGAACAGATGGCGGTTGCGCTCACTGCTACCCCAGATCCAGGCAAAATTATAAAAAAGCGAAGTAAACCGCACAACCGTTGTTTCCTTATGCTGTACACACCAGTCTTCCATCCAGTCCAGCAGATACTTTTGCGTTTCCGGATAGATGGGATCAATCTGCATCAAATGCTCTTTATCCCAGTTGTTCGTCGTATGATTGTACATGGAGATCTCTTCCCAGATCCGGTAGGCCATGAAGCTGACCGTGTATTTATGCCAAGGAGCAATTCCGGTAAGGACTACATTTCCCGATTCCCGATCATAATTCCACTGTTCTCTTGGAACTTCCTCCCCGGTCGTCCGGTCTATAACCTGCCAATACTTAAATGCCTCTTTGGAATCATTCACTCTGAATTGTTCAGCAAAAAAATCCTCCATCAGATAGATGGATACATAATCTTGTACAGCCACCTTCGGATTCGTAATTAAAAAACACTGCTGCAGCTTATCCGGATTTTGCGACGCCCACACGTTATGTTCCCTAATGATGCAGATTGTAGAGTAGATACCGTATCCTGCATTTATAATTTCATCGGACAATTGCGTGCCGTCACTGTCACGGATGACATCGGCACCCCACCGTTCAGCGAGTTTCAGGGTCAGTGCCTCATAACCGGATTCTCCCGGCAGGGTAAAGGCTCCCTTGGTTAGATTGGACAACCTGGTTCCCTCCTATTGAAGCATATCGGACAGAAAAGCGAGTGCTAAGCCTTGACCCCAGCCCTGAATCCAGTCTTTGGGGATATTGCGATACCCTTCCCGGTCCTTCATCACCGCTGTTCCACCCGATACACCCAGTACCCGCCCATCTTCACTGATATTGTCCAAGATGCCTTTCAGGGCCTTTTGCACATATTTGGTATGCAGCGGATTGCCGTTATTGATCATAGCCGCCGCAATCCCGCAAGACGCGGATACTTCTTCATAGGATTCCTCATCATCGAGCACCGTCCGCCACAAACCGTTCTCCGTCTGAACAAGCTTGAGCGCCGCCAGCTGATCCCGGAGTGAACACTCCACGTCCATACACTGAGGGTACAAATACCAGTCCTTCAAAAGCGGCTTGACCTGCGACATGGTGTAGGCGCCCCAAGCATTCGCTCTACCCCAATATAACCCGGACATGTGATCCTGCTTGATGTTATTGTAGCCGTGGTACCAGAAACCGCTGCTTGGGTCCTGCAGGTATTTGATATGCCAGTAATATTGATTCAGGGCATCCTGGATCATTTCCTGATCATTTAGCTTGCTTCCTACGCGGAGCAGAAAAAATGCCGCCATAAACAACGTATCCGCCCAGGCCTGTTCCGGAAAATCATTAGACACGGATACGGTATGCTGCAGCACATTGTCCCCGAACCTCAGCGCATTGCTGCGGATATAATCCACCTTACTCATCACAATATCCCAATATTTTTGGTTGCCTGTCTCTTCATACAAGGTGATCAGCATGTGGCCCATGGCACAGGTGTTTACCGTCCAGTCCGGCAGGCCCAGCTCGATATATTCATCTGCCCACTGGACAAGCATATCCAAATACTCTTTATTTCCTGTGGTCTGATAGGCTCTGGATACCCCATAATAAGCCACCCCGCAAGGCCAGTCCCACGTTAAATCCATCGCGAGTGTTTTTCTGGTGACTTTGTCGATAACGCTTAATATTTCTTCCCTGTCATAATTGATTTGAAGCATCTGCATTCCCCTCTCCTTCGCACACGCCCCCAAAGGCGCCTTTAGAGCCGTCCGTCTTATTGTAAACGCTTTATATACTCTATTGTAAGCAGTATAATGGTATACATCTAAGCACATTCACAGCAAAACTGCGCAATTTCAACCATTTGTTGTTGAATCAATACAAATTCAAGTAATGGAATGGGAGCAGCGAATATGCCCAGAAAAAAGAAACCTGTCATCGAGTACCGCCATTACAGCTTGCCTATCCATTTCCCTGTCCTGCTGTTAAGCGGGGACCGCTGGAGGATATCCGATATCAAAAGCGAACATCTTCATTTCCATAACCATTTGGAGATTGGCATTTGCTATTCAGATGGCGGCATTATGGAGATCAAAGGAGAAGCCGTCCCCTTTAAAGCCGGAGATGTGACTTTTCTCCCCAGATACCTGCCCCATACCACGTACAGTTCGCCTGATACGGCGAGTCTGTGGTCCTATCTCTTTTTTTCACCGGAGGAGCTGTTTCAGCATTCCTTCAAAAGTGCCTACAGCAGCTTCGAGCCGAACCTGTGGAGGGTGCTGGGAAAGAACTGTATTTTGAACAAGGAGCAATATCCCAAAGTCTATTCTCTTGCCACGTCGGTCGTAGAGGAGCTCAAGCAGCAGAAGCCCTACTACCAGGAAAGCGCTTACGGATTGTTGCTGTCTCTCTATATAGAATTGCTTAGAATTCATTCCACAAATGAAATGCTGGCCGAACAAGAAACAGAGCATAGTATGAAGGGCTATTTCGCCATTTCGCCAGCTCTGGAGTATATCACAAAAAACTATATGGCCCCCATCACCATTGGTTTCCTGGCGGATTTATGCCACTTAAGCACAACGCATTTCCGCAGAAAATTCCATGAAATCATGGGAACGGCACCTCTCGATTTCCTGAGCAGCACCCGAATCGAAGAGGCCTGCAAGCAGCTAAAAAGTACGGATGATTCCATTCTTTCCATCTCCGAGCAGGTCGGCTTTCGTTCTATTTCCAGCTTCAACCGCTGCTTCTCCAGGCTCATGGGAGAGTCGCCTAAACAATGGCGTAAAGGGGCACAGTCCGAAGCGCAGTCGGCGAAGGCGTCGATATTGGAGTTTACGGGGTGGGTGTGAGGTGGGCGTATATGGTTTTAGTAATCTTTCCGGTCTTCAAAGTGCTCCGGTGACTTATCCTCCAGCAAGACGATATCTTCTCCTTGCCGTTGTCTCATTTTAATATTCTCTTTTCCCCAAGTACACATAACGTCAACGATCTTATTGGCTGTAACTCCATATTCCGTGAGGCTATATTCGACCTTTGGCGGCATCTGCGGGTATACATATCTTCTGACGAGTCCATCCTCCTCAAGTTCCCGAAGCTGCTGGATCAGAACCTTTTGTGAAATGCCTTGAATATTGCGCTGTAATTCGCTTGTTCTCTTCGCACCGGGCATCAGTAAGCAAATGATCAGAGATTTCCACTTTCCACCGATGATTTCAAGTGTTGCCTCTATGCCCAGATGATATTGCTTCATTGAATAACACCTCGTTAATGACGATCTTATAACACAGGTCTGAAAATTCATTGTTGCATATATTTTTTTCCGAGTCCAGTACGTACTTTGAAGTAACCATCTTACTTTATTGTGTGTATTTTCTTTTTTTGGGGCCTGCAAGATAATGATAATATTCAAAAAAATACAGGCCTGTGAAGGGAGATTTCCTAATGAAAACACTGGTGATTCTGGCACACCCGAACCTTGAGGCTTCAAGGATCAACCAGCGCTGGAAAGAAGAATTGCTGCAATATCCAAGCGATATTACAGTTCATGAGATTTACAAAGAGTATCCTAACTGGAATATAGATGTTCCTAGAGAGCAAAATTTATTAGAAGCCTATAATCATATTATCTTTCAATTTCCATTGTATTGGTACAGCTATCCTCCACTATTAAAAAAATGGTTTGACGATGTTTTTGCTTACGGGTGGGCTTATGGTTCAAAAGGTGACAAGCTTAAAGGGAAGAAGTTAGGGCTTGCCATGTCCATCGGCGATAAAAAAGAAAATTATTTGCCGGAGGGCTCTGTTTCTTTTACCGTGGATGAAGTGATCGCGCCTTTCAAAGCCAGTACAGGGCATGTAGGTGCAGTGGCACTCCCCTACTTTGCTGTCTTCGGAGCTTCATTTCAAGCCAGCGATGAAGAAATTAATAATAGTGCAAAAGAATATATCAACTATATCTTTAAGCACCAAAAGTAACTAAATCCAAACACAACAGGGGCTATCCCAAGTCTTTGTCTAAGACTTTAAGGATAGCCCCTACTTCACAAAAGTGGGCAACGCTCCACCTGTGAGTCCTGTGCTCAAACCAACTCGAAGACTGCACGCTTCAACCAGCACTGTCAAACGGGTCTACAACGTTTCCGTACTGAGTGTGAACCCTTCGATCACTACTTCCTCGTCAACCTCGATCATGATGCAGCGTTTTCCTTGATAATTCACCTGCTTCACATACCTTAAATCCTGCGGGCTGACGGTAATGGTGGCTACCTTCGTCTCGATCTTAATCGATTTTGAAGTATATTTCGGTATAACGCTGCTTGCCTTCATTTCGTAGTACTTATCGTCGACGACCGTTTCGAACGCCCGCTCCACCTTTTCCGCCGTCACGTTCTCTACGCCGCTTGCCGCCAGGACACGTTCCACATCTTTGTAATCCAGCTTAGGAGGTTCTTCCTCCCCTTCGCCACCTTCGATAACCAGCTGGATTTCCTCATACACCTGGGCGAGGGTGGTCGTATCAAGCTGTTCGCCCGCCAATTCCTTCACGATATCTTCGAAGAAGCTTCTCTCTTCCAATGCTGTTACAGATCTCTCGGCATTCAGGACCTGCTCGATGAACTGCGGGTCCGGATAATTCGATTTTCCCGTACAATACAGAATGCGGTTCACATCAGAATAGTTGTCTGTCACACTCGGATAAAAGAACCCTTGCTCCGGTGAACTGAGCTTGATAATCGGATCGACAATGATATTGTACTTGAATTCCCGCTCCACATAATCGAACATGAGGTTTTTGCGCTGCTGTTCCGTGGAATTCACGCTGCACAGAATAAACGGATGCGCGAACATCTCGTCCTTCTCACTTTCTTCGGCTTCATCATTTCTGGCCTTAGTCGGCCGGTAATACTGCCCGCGGACAAAAGTGATCACCATATCCTTCTCGTACTTAACATCTACCAGCATCTTGTCCACGAGCAGCATCATCAGGTCCTGCCATTCTTCAGCATCACCTGTCACCAGACCTTGGTGAAGCATTACCCGCGTCGGGTCCTCCGCTTCCTCCTGAAACTTCAGCTCGAACAGCTTATGGTCCAACTCACCGGTGAGCAGTTTTTTGAAATTCCCCATATACAGTTCCTGCTTTTCTCTGTCCACAAGGCCAAACGGCAGGCGCTCCCAATGATAGATCTCGTTGCTCTCCTTCATAATATACACGTTAAGAATGTCGTAGATGTTCATCAGGTCATGATCCAGCTTAAACTGCTTGCGTATGTGTGCGACTTCTTTTTTATTCATAATGGGTTCGGCGGCTCCTTAGATGTGTAATAACTTTATTCAGTATAAATGATAAGGAATGAAAATGGTAAGGACGGATTGTCATTATTAATTTTGATTTGGGAGGGCTTCCTTTGCAAGAATTATTTACAGAAATGATCACGAAAGACGTCAAACCCTTTTTCTCCAAATATGATTATCTTAAAAAAGATCTGAATTTCTACAAACCGGATGATACTCTCGTCTATAAATTCAATATTCAAAAATCGAAGGCGAACACTTGGAATCACGTCCTGTTCTATATCAACTGCAGTATTCATTCCACCGAGTTAGCGCTATTGCAATCCACTCTGCCCTCGGCGCCGCCTCTGGAGAACAAGTCTCACTTTACCGCCCGAATCAGAGAAATCTGTCCCTCGGCTCCGGACCATTATTCGTTAACGCCTGATATCGATCCAGACCAATTATCAGATGAGCTTTTGCTGCACTTGGAAGAGGCCCTTACATTCATGCATTCAATGACCAGCGCCAGAGCAATAGTCGATTATTACATGGCAAGGGTAGCGCTGCATTTAAGCGAAGAAACCTTCCGGTTTTTGCTGCAAGCAGGTGATACAGAAGCCGCCGGGCAATATCTGAAGCAGCTACAATTGAAATTCGGAGCCGAAAAGCGCTGGACGATATTAGAAAAGAAGTATGCGGGTATTTTTGGTGAGTACGGGATTTGATCGATTGTGCAAAAAAAGAACGCCTAATCAAGACGTTCTTTACACTTAACAACATCGTATAATAGCAGTAGCGATAGAAGGCTCTATGGGCGGAAAAAGAAATAGGCCGCCCTGCTCAAAGGTAGCGGTCTATTTCTATGGATAAACCCTTTAAGACTCCGCCATTACAATGCCAGCGATCCGCATATTTTATGGCCAAGCCCACGTCCGCTAAAACCTCACTCCCGACTGCCCCAAACCGAATCAAGCAGCTCGTCTACTGCCTGAATTCTGGTCACCGATGGTGTCTGAATAAGATTTCCTTTCTCCAGCCAATGCTGAAGGGATGAATATCCGGATACACAATCCACTGGGGCAAAAAGAATTTCCGGGACATATCCATCCAGACCGTTTCTGATTTCCATCAGCAATTTGCCTAACATGTTGTTACCTTGTCCGATACCACCGTCTCCCCAGTTAGTATCGGAACAAAAAGGCCCTGCCTTTTCAGACAGAGCCTATGTGGATTTTTGACGAAAATCCACCGATAAACCACATTCATAATATTATTCTACCTTATCAAAAGAGGAAATGTAAATCAGTGTCCTGCTCCATGATTGTTGAGAGATAAGCTGCTGATGGATACTGACTTTGCTGAGAGATCCCTATCATCTGCGCTTGCGGAAGTCATGACTACGCTAGAACTAATTAACAATACGGCTGCCAATAACAAAAATGTTCTTTTCATCTTTCAAAAACTCCCTCTCTAAGATATTTTTCATTATATTTTGATGTATCTCTTGTTGCGAAATTGAAGCGTAACTCCTGAGAAGTTCATAAAATGCAATAGCTTTTCTGAAACCTGTCCCATCATCAAATTTATCACTGAGTATTAGAATGTCTAGTATCAGGTATATTGTATCAAAAAACTTTCCTTTTTTATACAAATATATTGCATGGAGGTACATGTAATCTATGTAATACCTTACATCTTCTCTTTTTTCTTTACTGCTTAACTCCTTGACTTGATCTTTGAAATCGTCAAGAATCCAATCTATAGAGTAATTATATTTAATCGATGATTCCAATACTGTAATCAGACCGGCAAGAAGTTCTTCCTTATCGTTCTTCCTAAGGAATTCTATATAATCAGAAAGCACATCTACCTTGCCTTCGAGCAAATCAAGGACGTATGTGTTAGCTACAGCAATGTTTTTGTAATAACCAATTTCAGTAAGATCTTCAGGAGTGGAGTCCTTAATCCAACTCAAGTCTGAGTATTGGGCTATACACTCCCTTGCTTCAGGAAGTCTCCCCAACTTCTGAAGCGCAATCCCTTTCATACATGAACTGTATCCGAAATAATACACGATGCTTCTTTTAAAAGTAATCTTATTGAAACTATGCTTATTTGAATCGTATGCTATAGCTGCGACTTCAAGCAGTTTGTCTGAAATTTCGAGAATTGCTGACCAGTTCTCCCATGAAAAGGACATTTTAATCATGTCTATTAGTGAATCGGCATTTACACCATCTAGTTCCAGAAATTTCTATATCACTCCTTTATATACCATTTTATGACAATTGTAAGCTTCGATTTTCCAAAGGTCAATTACCAAATAAATTCACATACTTAACAATTCAGACAAAATTTATAAATTAACAAAAGCGAAAGCCAGCATTTCTGCTGGCATTATTTATTGAATATTATGTTTTTACTCAATAGATTCCTTCATCTTCTTCGTGTACCGTTAAATATAAGTCAGGGTATTTTGCATATAAATATTCAGACCCGCCTTATCTTTGTAGACAATATTCGTTCCAGGGATAGCCCTAAATTTCAATTCAAGGACAGCCGATTGCAAAATAGGCTCAGCAATGCGGCAGCTTCCTGCCGTATAAGGGGTTCGCTTGAGCGGTAGTCCAAGGTTCCGGCGGAATTCCGTGCAATTCCCGGCCCGTACATGCCATTATTCACAATATACTGCACGGCATCCACGGCGCCGTGTCCCCCGCAAGCTTGATACCGGATGACTTGTTCATATTCACCCCGGCTATCATCGCCGCCCGCCACATCAAAACAGCAGCCTCCTGGCGCGTAATGGCCGCAGTGACAGCAATGCTCTGTTCCGGGCCGCGCCCTTGCACAAGCCCCAGCTCATTGGCTTTTTGCACATAGCCCAAGTAGTCCTTCTCTTCCAGTTCGCTTGTTAACGATGTGTTTTTAGAAGGGGCCATCCCTGTCAAATGCATAAGCCCCGAAATAAACTCCGCCCGGGTCATTTCTTGTTCCGGATGAAAATCGCTGTCCCCTTCAGGAGACAATACACCGAGCTGATCGGCTTCATGAATCCATGACGCATAAGGATGCTCATTCCCCACATCCGTATACACGTTGGGTTCAGGAACTTTTTTGGCCCAGCTATCCATCTTATTGTAAAAGGCATACTGGGTACCATTGGAATTGACTTTAAAAGCCGCCTTATTCCCGAGCTCATCTTCAAACAACAAGGGAGCTAATTCCCGGAGTATATTCGAGCCATAGGGGTCCTTGATTTTCAGCTTGCCATCGTCCGTAACGGAAACCTGAAGAATCCAAAATGGAAGTCGCAGATCCTGATAAACCCCTGTCAGTTGGCCCAGTTCCGCCTGGGATGTGCCTGGAGTGGAAGTAGTTGTTGGTGTAGCCGAGTGACAACTCGTCATAACTTTCATACGACAAGAAAAAGCGGGGCCCGAGATTAAATTAATGGACATCGAAATGCCTGAAATGGGCAGGATTACGGTTGCTGAATGCATTAAAGATAAGCAGCTGAACGGCAAAAAACTCCGCCTCAGAGGCGGAGCCGAATACAAAGTGTTTTGAACACCATATCTACAAATCGATCTCATCTTTTCCTAAAGATAAATATGTTAGTCTGCTGCCATAGCAAGTTGCATTGATAATCTGATCGGAAGAGCGGCATCAGCCATTTGGTTTATATCCCCTACAAAAAACAGATCCTTTATAGGATAATAAAAAGCAAACGAGCCTGTGGACCCGGAATGACCGACCAGTTCACCTTTTCCCATAAAAAGTGTGACCCATC
>NZ_JBOFBG010000029.1:0-89225 GCF_051594305.1 Paenibacillus sp. IHBB 3054
AGCGGTAGTGTACGGGGAGCAGCAGCTGACCTATGCGGAGCTGAACGCGCGGGCGAATCAGCTGGCGTGGACGCTGCTCGGGCAGGGTGTAGGGCCGGATCACATCGTTGCGATCCTGATGCAGCGCTCAGCAGAGATGATCATCGGAGTGCTCGGCATTCTGAAGGCCGGCGGGGCGTACTTGCCGATCGATCCGGCGCTGCCGGCCGAACGCATCCAATACATGCTGGCGGACAGCGGCAGTCAGTGGTTGATAGGCGATGAGACGCTACTGGCAGAAACGGCCTTTGATGGAGTTAAGCTGGGACTGATGACAGCAAGGGCCGAAACCGCTGCGACCGGTACAATGCATGTCGGGGAGAGCAGCATTATATATGCGTGCAATTTAGGGGCAATCAGCGGACCGGAGAGCCTGGCATACGTCATCTACACTTCGGGCTCTACGGGGCGGCCAAAAGGAGTGATGGCCGAGCACCGGAGTGTGGCCAACTTGACGTCTATGTTTAAACATTATCTACAGGTTACCGGTGATGACCGGATTCTCCAATTTGCGTCCCTCTCGTTCGATGCGTCTGTCTGGGAAATCGTGATCAGCCTGTGCAGCGGGGCGCAATTGCATATAGTGCCGGTGGAAGTGATCCATCACCTCGGGGAGTTCGAGCAGTACATCCGGAAAAACGGGATTACAATAATGAGCTTGCCGCCGGCGTACTTATTACGGATGCATCCGGAGCAAGTCCGTTCGCTGAGAACGGTCGTCACGGCGGGCTCGGCATGTCCGCAGGAGGTGGTGCGGAAGTGGAGTCCTTACGTCAACTTGATCAATGGGTACGGGCCGACGGAAACGACAGTCGGCGCTACGATGTGGCCTGCAGACGGAGCAAAAGAAGAGATGACGATCGTTCCGATTGGCAAACCGATGTCCAATACTCGGGTGTATATACTGGATCAGGAAGGCCGATTACTGCCTATGGGTGTGCCGGGCGAAATTTGTATCACGGGAGCCGGCGTGGCCCGGGGCTATCTGAACCGGCCAGAGCTGACGGCGGAGAAATTCGTCGACAACCCGTTCGAGCCGGGTGCGCGGATGTACCGGAGCGGAGACTTGGCGAGATGGCTGCCGGATGGCAACCTGGAGTACCTGGGCCGGATCGACCAGCAAGTGAAGATCCGCGGCTACCGGATCGAGTGCGGAGAGATCGAGACGCAGCTCATGGCGCATCCACAGATTCGCGAAGCCGTCGTCGTCGACCGGAAGGATGAGCAAGGGCTGGCGTACTTGTGCGCATATATCGTAAGCGACGAAGCCGTTCCGGCAGCTGAGCTGCGTGCGCACCTGGTGGCACAACTGCCGGATTACATGATTCCGTCCTACTTTGTAGCTATGGATGGAATCCCGTTGACTGCCAACGGCAAGGTGGAGCGCAAGGCGCTGCCGGCACCGGACCGGGAGGCGTACAGCGGAGGCTATGAAGCGCCTCGGGATGCGCTGGAGACACAATTGGCGGAGTTGTTCGCAGAGGTGCTGGGGGTAAACGAAGTCGGCATCGGCGATTCGTTCTTTGAGCGCGGCGGTCACTCGCTAAAAGCGATGACGCTGGTGTCGCGTATTCATCAGCAGCTGGCGGTGGAGCTGCCGCTGTGGGAGCTGTTCGCGCGTCCGACGGTGAAGGCGTTGGCGGAATATGTGCGCAGCACGGAGGAAAGCGACTACGGCCGGATCGAGCCGGCGGCGGCGCAGGCGTCGTACCCGCTGTCTTCGGCGCAGCGGCGGCTATACGTGCTTCATGAGATGGAGCCGGAGAGCATGCGCTACAACATGCCGGGCGTCCTGGAACTGGCCGGGAAGGTGGATGCGGATCGGCTGGAGCAAGCGATCCGCTCGGTCATCGCCCGTCACGAATCGCTGCGCACATCGTTCACGTGGATCGGCGGCGAACCAAGACAACAGGTACACGAAGACGTGGCATTTGAATGGGGATGCCGGGAGGCGGAGGAAGCGCAGGCCCGGGAACTCATCTGGAGCTTCGTGCGGCCGTTCGCACTGGATCAGGCGCCGCTGCTGCGGGCCGGGCTGCTGCGGCTGGCGGCGGAGCGCTACTGGCTGGTCTGGGACATGCACCATATCGTGTCGGACGGCGTGTCAGTGAACCTTCTGGTGTCGGACTTCATGACGGCGTATGCCGGCGGGGAGCTGGAGCCGCTGCGGATCCAGTACAAGGACTACGCGGTCTGGCAGCAGGGCACGCTCGGGGTGGAGCGGATGCAAGGGCATGAGGCGTACTGGCTGTCGGCTTATGCGGAGGAAGTGCCGGTGCTGGAGCTGCCGGCCGACCGGATGCGTCCGGCGGTGCCCGGCAGTGAAGGCGGACAGGTATCCACTGAAGTGAATACCAAGACGGCAGAGGCCCTGAAACGAATCGCAGCCGAAAGCGGAGCGACGCTATACATGGTGCTGCTGGCGGCCTATAACGTGTGGCTGCACAAGTATACGGGGCAGAGCGACATTGTGGTCGGGACGCCGGTGTCGGGGCGGACGCATGGGGATACGGAGCCGATGATCGGGATGTTCGTGAACACGCTGGCACTGCGCAATGCCCCGTCTGGGGACAAGCGGTTTATGGACTTCCTGCGCGAAGTGAAAGAGCGGACGCTGGCGGCATTCGAGCACCAGGACTATCCGTTCGAGGAACTGGTAGAGAAGCTGAATGTGCGGCGCGATAGGAGCCGTAACCCCTTGTTTGACACGATGTTGGTGCTGCAGAACATGGAGCAAGCGCGTTTTGGGCTGGCGGATATTGACGTTCGTCCGGTCGAGCTGGACCAACGGACGGCGAAGTTTGACCTGACGTTAAACGTCGCGGAGAACGATCAAGGACTTCACCTGCTGCTGGAATACAGCTGCGCGCTGTTCAACGAGGAGAAAGCCGGACGGTACCTGACACACTTCGTGCAGCTCTTGTCCCAAATCAGCGGGGAGCCGGAGGCAAGCATCGGCTCGTATGAGCTTGTCACATGGGAGGAGAAAGAGCAGCTGCTGCACGGGTTCAACGACACGGCGGCGGCGTATCCGCAGGAAGCGACGATCCACGGGCTGTTCGAGGCGCAGGCGGAGAAGACGCCGGATGCGGTGGCGGCCGTGTACGGGGATCAGCAGCTGACCTATGCGGAGCTGAATGCACGTGCGAACCAGCTGGCGTGGACACTGCGCGGGCAAGGTGTAGGGCCGGAGCGTATCGTGGCGATCCTGATGGATCGCTCGGTGGAGATGCTCGTTGGGATGCTCGGCATCCTGAAGGCCGGTGGGGCGTACTTGCCGATCGATCCGGCGCTGCCGGCCGAACGCATCCGGTATATGCTCGGGGACAGCGGCGCAGCGGTACTGCTGATTCAGCCTTGCCTGGACCCATGCGGATTTGAGGGCACGGTCATCGAGTTGACGCCTGGAGGACAAGCGCAATCCGAGGCCAACCCGCCGCTAGAGCTGGATTCCCGGCATTTGGCGTATGTGATCTATACCTCGGGCACGACCGGAAACCCCAAAGGGGTCATGATTGAGCATCGCGCGGTGGTTAACTTCATCACAGGGATGACGAGAGTGATTCCATTCGGCCCGGCGAAGTCGATTTTATTTGCGACCACGGTGTCATTCGACATCTCGGTGGTGGAGACGCTGCTAGCGTTGACGCAAGGCATGCGAGTCGTGGCAGCGAGCGAAGAACAGCAGAAGGACCCTCAGCAGCTGGCGGCGCTGATCGAACGCCAGCGCATTGGCATGGTGCAGATGACGCCGTCGCGGCTGAAGATGCTGTTGTCGGCGGGCTGCGTGGCGTGGCTTGAAGGCGTAACGGAAATACTGGTCGGCGGGGAGGCATGGACGGACGATCTGCTGGCTGATCTGCAAAGCAAATCGAAGGCCGCGCTGTTCAATATGTACGGTCCGACGGAGACAACGATTTGGTCCGCGGTGCGGGAAGCGACTGCCGATCAGACAGTGACCGTCGGGGGACCGATCGCCAATACGCGGCTGTACATTGTGGGTGACAACCGGCAGCTGCAGCCGATGGGCGTCGCGGGGGAGCTGTGTATAGCGGGCGAGGGTCTGGCGCGGGGTTACTTCAACCGGCCGGACCTGACAGCGGAGAAGTTCGTAGACAACCCGTTCGAGCCGGGGACACGGATGTACCGGACCGGAGATTTGGCGAGATGGCTGCCGGACGGCAACCTGGAGTACCTGGGCCGGATCGACCATCAAGTGAAGATCCGCGGTTATCGGATCGAGTGCGGGGAGATCGAAGCACAGCTTATGGCGCATGCGCATATCCGCGAAGCCGTCGTAGTCGACCGGAAGGACGAACAAGGGCAGGCAAATCTGTGCGCTTATCTGGTATGCAGTATGCCGCTGACTGTAGCCCAAATACATGCTCACCTGTCCGGATATCTGCCGGACTATATGATCCCGTCCTATTTTGTCGAAATGGACCGTATCCCGCTCAATAATAACGGTAAAGTGGACCGGACACTTCTACCTGTTCCGGATGTAGCCATGCAGGATCAAGAAGAGAACCTGCCGCCGGCTACTGAGATGGAGTCTGACATTTTGAAGGTATGGCAAGAGGTTCTTCACAAAGATGATATCGGGGTCACGGATAACTTCTTCCATGTGGGTGGAAACTCGCTGCGCCTTGTGGATATATATGCCAAGTTAGAGCGGAAATATCCGGGCGTTCTTGTTGTAGCGGATTTGTTCGGAAATCCGAATGTGCGTCAATTGGCTCAGTATATCGAAACGGTCCACGCGCAAAAACAAGCACCACCATGGAAGCCCCTTCCCCTCGCCTTCCCGACGACAGGAATGGCCGGGCAAATAGTCTACATTCCGGGCGATGTCCTGCGCTTTGAGCTCCCGGAACGGACGGCTCAAAGCCTGGAATGCATTTCGGGTCACTACAGCATTCAGAAGAGGTCTGTGCTGTTGACCGCTTTTGCCTATTTAATGTCGGAATACGCACAGACAGAAACGGTTACTTTGCCTTGCCTGATAGAAGGCGGCGATGTATGCCGGGTTGAGGTTTCGTTCCGGGAAGCCGAAGAGCTGGAGGAAGTTTTTGCAATAGTAGACGGATACCTGAAAACGGAAGGGCGATTTCATTGGGACCAGGTGAAGTATGCTGTTTATGAGCCGCAAGAAGGCCAAATCCTTTGTGCATTTACAGGCGTTGCCCCATTGCCGTCAGGCTTTGCAAAGCAGTTTGATCTCGTGCTGAGCTGTGGAGAGGACGGTCTTGTCCTGTCGATGACCTGTGAATACAACCAGAGCCGGATTTTACAAGCGTCTGTGGAGAGGCTGCTTCGCCAGTTCGTAAGCTTATTGACTAAAATGCTGGAACAATGCGAAAGGAAGCTCGGTCAGCTGGAGGTGTGAAGTGAACAGGAGAAGTGAGGGGAAGGCAAGCGGTTGTCCTTCTCCTCTATGCTGCCGATGATACATCAGGCGCAGGTTGCGAATTGGAGGGTATGTTGTGAAAAAAAGATTGGTTGATTTCGATGCTTCCGGAATGCTATTCACGGACGAGAATATCAAGTTTGAACAAATCTCAAGTAAGGATATTGCAGTGATTGGTGTGTCCTGCCAAATTGGGAGCGCCAAAAATACAAATGAGTTTTGGGATAGTATGGTTGAAGGGAAGTGTCTGGTTGAAGAAATTCCGCAAGCACGCCAAAAAGATATTACAGATGCGCTGAAGCAAAGCGGCATCGCTCATCAGGAATTTAAGAAAGCTGCTTACCTTGGCAGCATCGACACGTTCGATTATAAGTTTTTTTCTCTGCCGGCTATCGAGGCTCAGTTAATGGATCCGCACCAAAGGCTCTTTCTGGAGACTGTCTATGCCACCATGGAGGATGCGGGGTACGGAGGAAGGGAGCTCGTTGGCAGCGAAACCGGAGTATTTGTCGGATTATCAAGCGACGGGCCCAATGAATACAAAGCATTTGCGCAAATGTCCGCTCCGGAGCTTGTGGGTCTGACAACTTCAGGTAACCTGAAATCGATTATCGCCGGCAGGATTTCCTATATATTTGATTTTAAAGGCCCCAGCAGTGTGGTGGATACTGCATGCTCTTCCTCTTTGTCTGCACTTCACCTGGCATGCCGCTCTATCCGCGCAGGCGAATGCAATACTGCGATAGCGGGAAGCGTCAAAATTAATATGTTACCGGCCAGTCAGTCGAATGACTACAATATGGGAATTGAATCCTCAGTCGGGTACACCCGAACCTTCGATGCAGAATCGGATGGAACGAATGGTGCAGAGGGAGTCGCGGCTGTTCTGCTGAAGCCACTGCATCAAGCGATGGTCGATCATGATCATATTTATGCGGTCGTGAAGGGCAGTGCATGGAATCAGGATGGCAGCTCGGTAGGACTCACAGCACCGAATCCGGCCGCTCAGGAGCGGGTTATTCTGCGGGCATGGCAGGATGCGGGAATCGATCCCGAATCCATCTCCTATCTGGAAGCCCATGGTACGGGAACAAAGCTGGGAGATCCTATCGAAATCCAAGGAATAAATAATGCTTTCCGCAAGCATACCTCCAAGATGCAATTTTGCGCCGTTGGTTCCGTCAAGACGAATATCGGTCATTTGGATCATGCAGCGGGAATCGCTGGTTTTATTAAGGCCGTGCTGGCCTTAGAGCATCAACAAATTCCACCGATGCTGCATTTTAAAGTGCCTAATCCTAATATATCGTTTATTGATTCCCCAGTTTATGTTGCAGACCGGTTAATTCAGTGGGAGCGTTCACCAGGTTCAAAAAGAAGATGCGGGGTAAGTTCGTTCGGTTTAAGCGGAACGAATTGCCATGTCGTTTTAGAGGAGGCTCCTGAACGAACAGAGACTTCCCCTGACCATTTACATCATATTTTCACCTTATCCGCTATGGAACAAACGAACCTGTTAGATATGGTGAAAAGATATATACGTTTCCTATCGGGTTCTGCCGGCCAATATAGAATCGGGGATATTTGCTACACCGTTAACACGGGGAGAGGCCACTACGCTCACCGCTTGGTGCTGAAGGCATGCAGCATAGAAGAACTACTTCAGCAATTGGAGCGATTTCTTAAAACCCCATTCGTTACGATGGAAGAGCATCATATTTATTACGGCAGCCATAACGTCAGCGCTAACAAAGTCACCTGGCCGAATCCTGAAACTGCGACCGGTTCCGCCTCCAAGGACGTCAAAGAACTTCTGTCCAATATTAGCAAGGATTCGTCCGGTGCGGGAAGAACGTTTCATGATTTCGCTCAGGCTTATACACAAGGAACAGAGATGAATTGGAAACTGTTATATCCGACACGTTCTTACAATAAAGTCAGTTTGCCGACCTACAGCTATTCGAAAAGCAGATGCTGGATCAGCATTCCGAAGAAACATATAGAGCCTGTTGAGAGACTCGAAACTTTAACATCCCTGCATGAAGAGCGGCATTGTTATTATCAGCCGAAATGGGTGCCCCTGAGTATTGATGACAAGCGTACGGAGCCCATTGACGGGATGACGGTTTTCTTTCGAACAACAGCTCCGGTTTGCAGCCAGATCCGTACATTGCTGGAAAGACAAAACCGGGATTACATTGAAGTTTATTATGGATCCCAGTACAGCAAAGTAACGGATTGTGAATATGTGATTTCGGGCAATGATTCTGATTATCTCTTATTGCTCGAGCAAGTAGGAAAGGTTGGGCATGTCATCCATGCCTTTGATCTCGAAGAACGGCTGCCGTACCATACCTTGGAGCTGCAGGAACGCCTCGCTCGCAGCATGTACAGTTTGGCTTCTTTATCGAAAGCATTGTTCAAGAAGCAGCGTAGGCAAGAAACAGTGATTTCCGTGTTTACCCGATTTGCAAATGCCGTGACAGGAGACGAGCAACAAATCGATCCGGTCGGTGCCGCCATGCTCGGGATGGCGAAGGTGATTCACCAAGAGCATCCGTACCTGTACACTCGCAGCTTTGATTTGGACGTAACGATTAAACCTCCTGTACTTGGGCAAATGTTATCCCCAATCCGAGAAGCGGCAGAATGTGCATACCGAAACGGTGTCAGATATATCGAAAGCATTCAGGCAGCGGAGCTTGGAACAACCGAAGCCGAAGCCGTTGGTGTTCGGGGCAATGGCGTCTATGTCATTACAGGAGGTCATGGGGGAATTGGCTTAGAGGTGGCCAAACATTGGGCGAGACAACATCAAATCTCCATTGCACTTGTAAGCCGGACACCATTGCCGAGCCGTGAAGAATGGAGCTTAATTAAAGCGAAGGCTGATCCTAAACGCAAACGCATCATTGAGAGCATAGAGGAAATGGAGAGCCTGGGTTCTTCGATACATTCTTACAGCGCGGATGTTTCCGATTTCGATCAAATGGACGCGCTGATCCGGCAGATTAGAGCCAGCCTCGGAAATATTAATGGCATTTTCCATGCGGCAGGCATCGCAGGAGACGGAATGCTGTTCAGGAGAAGCCAAGAGCAAATGGATGCGGTCCTATCTCCTAAAGTAATGGGGACATGGAACTTACACTTGCTTACGAAAGACAATGATCTTGACTTTTTTGTGCTGTGCTCGTCGCTCGCTTCGCTTACTGGGGGAGTGGGTCAAGGAGACTACACGGCTGCCAACCGGTTTATGGATTCATTCGCCTCCTACCGATCCCGATTAGGAATGACGGCTTGTTCTATCAATTGGCCGGCCTGGAAGGAAGTCGGTATGGCTGTTGAATACGGTGTCAAAGAAAGCGACAACGTTATTAGCCATATTTCACCTCGTTCTGCGCTGGCTGCACTTGATCAAATCCTATATTCGAATCGGCCCAGAGTGATTCTGGGACAGATGAACTCTGCACACGCAAATCAAGAAGTAGCGATGAATGGTCAGATTCAGGAACAACCGTTCTTCAAGAACGTACAGCTGGTTGGAAGAGAATCCGGTGAATACACAGAACTTGAGAAATTATTGGCAAGCATTTGGGGAGAACTGTTCGAACGTGATGTGATGAGGGTGGATGACAATTTTTACGACTTGGGGGGACACTCCTTATTGCTTATCCGGGTCGAGGTAGAGCTGGAAAAGCATGGTGTGGCGGTAGACCGTTTAAATATTGAACGGGACCGGACGCTTGAGAAAATAGCGGAAACTCTGGAAAACTCGAATTCTAAGGTTGAGGACTGAGTGCGTGCTTGAAGTGAAAGCGGGGAAAAAGGGATGCCAAAAATCATTGAACCGATAGAACCTTTTAACGAAATCTATTATCAAAGCTGCTTGTATAATTCGTTGTTTCCGGTTATACGGCATTTTCAGCTTAGTATATTGCCGTTACTGATTAACGATTGGGTTGTGTATGAAACGGCCCGGACAGGGGAAGGCACTCTTTGCGGAATCTCTTACAGAAGCAATAAGGGTCTTATTGAAGCTCTTGCAGGGCTTGGAATCGCAGTCGAGAAGGAACGGTTTGCCAGAACAGTTGTTGACAAAATCAAGAGTGCGGTAGACATGGGGAGACCTGTCGTACTATGGGTTGATTGTTACGAATTGCCGATTCGCAAAGACACTTTTCGGAAGAAGCATTTGCCACACACCATCTTAGTTCATGGATATAATGATTGTACCGGCCGTTTTCATATTATTGAACATTTGCAGATGGAGAACCTGTCCTATGATAAAAAAACAATTCGGATGGAAGATTTGGAGCGGGCTTATATTGAATTTGATCATGAATTCAATCAAGGACAAATGAAGCTGGATTCCTACTATGAATTTTATAGGCTGAATCAAGCTGCTTCTATGATTTCCGGCGAAGCGGAACAATACCAGGAACTCATTCAGGCAAATATGAATGTAATTACAGAAGGTCTAGACCAGCTGCTGGAAGTGTCGGAGCTGTTGTATGGGAGATTGATGCAGCAAGCGCACATAGCTATAGATTATGCTGCACAGCAACTCGATAAGCTGAATTCAATCATATTGGCGAAACAAGCGGAGAGCTACAAGCTGAAGCTTTTGCAGATGGAGCAGGAGCCTTTAAGTGCCATTCTACAGAGTATTACTAATGAGTGGAGCATGATTAGAACGATCGTGGGCAAATATGTATACTCCAATCAGTTTAAAGTTGAACAATTCGCCGAATTGCCGGATCGAATCAGCAGTATTTACGATGCCGAGTTAAAGTTTTACGAAACCTTTTTAACGAAGCAATGAAGAGTACACAGATGAACGAGATTATACAGATCGATGATGGTGTTAACACATACTAGGTCCATACAAAGGAGCGTCTACTATGCATTCCATGGATACAATTACTCAGGAATTGCTTGAAATCATTAATGCTCATCTCTTGCAAAGAGCTGAAGAAGCAGGAAAATCGAGTGAAACTGGATTGCTGACCAGCTTGGAAGGTGATCTGGAGTTGTCCAATTATATTAATTCCCTTGATTTCATCATGATTCTCGTTAATATTGAAAAAAAGTTTAACGTGGTGCTGCAAGGAGACCTGAATATACTAACAGATCGAAGTTTTATCCAAATTGCTGAATTTATTGCAAAAAACAGGAATGATTAATGTTAGCCCTGAAAAAGCTTGTATTTAGGGAAGAGATCTTCAGTTAGGGGCTATGTGCAGTATAAAAATGCAGCGCGTATCCGCTTAGGCTACGCGCTGCATTTTCATTTTAGGGGATATGTCACTCACGGCAGATGCTGACCGATGCGGTTCGAAGAGAAGCGCTGTTGGATGCCGTCACCTGCGTACCACCGGGCATCGCTTATCCGCCCGATTAACCGAAAGTAATTCGCAAAGCGATCAATGGCAGCGATTCTTCTTATTTTTTTATTAGTTCTCCATCTAAATCCGGCTCATCACGATTTCGCCAAATCTCTTTTACCGAAAAAGGTCTTGAGCGCCTGATACACTTCCTTCTTATCCTTAATCACATAATGCATGAACTGCTCCTGCTTCAGATGGCGGTAGGCGGACATCAGCGTGCTGCTGCGGTTGTACTGGTTCACCTCGCCGTATCCGAACATATTGCTGCGCTTCAGCAGCTCCCCGATCAGCTTGACGCAACGTTCGTTATCCGAGGTGAGATTGTCGCCATCCGAGAAATGAAAAGGATAGATATTGTATTTGGCCGGCGGATACCGGCTGTCGATAATCTCCAGCGCCTTCTGGTAGGCTGACGAGCAGATCGTGCCCCCGCTTTCACCCCGGGTGAAGAAATCATGCTCACTGACCTCTTTGGCTTCCGTATGATGAGCCAGGAACACAATCTCGACCTTTTCGTATTGCCGGCGCAGGAAGCGGGTCATCCAGAAAAAGAAGCTGCGGGCGCAGTATTTCTCAAAGGTGCCCATGGACCCTGAGGTATCCATCATGGCGATGATGACTGCATTGGAATGAGGAACGGTAATATCATCCCACGTTTTGTAGCGCAGATCATCGGGACTGATGCTGTGGATGCCGGGATTTCCGTTGCTGGCGTTGCGCCGCAGATTCTCCAGCAAGGTGCGCTTCTTGTCGATGTTCGACATCATGCCTTTTTTGCGGATATCGTTGAAGACGATGGACTTGACCTCGATCTCTTCTTTATCCTTCGGTGCTAGGTGGGGCAGCTCCAGGTCCTGGAACAGAATGTCCTCCAAATCCTCAAGGTTCACTTCAGCCTCAACCGTATCCTGACCCGGCTGATCTCCGGCTTTGTCGCCTTTGCCCGGTTGGGCAGATTGCGAATCACGGCCGAGCACATCACCAACCTGGCTTTCCCCGTCTCCTTGGCCGACATGCTTTTGCTTGCGGAAGTTATAGATAATCCGGTACTCATCCAGACTGCGGATCGGCACCTTTACAATCTGTTTTCCGTCCGACATGATAATGTTCTCTTCGGTAACGAGGTCGGGCAGATTATCCTTAATGGCTTCCCTGACCTTCTGCTGATGACGTTCCTGATCCTGATGGCCTTTGCGGTGAAGGGACCAGTCTTCTTTTGACACGACAAACGCATATGGACCGGGTGATTGCGACAGGATGACCACCTCCCATGGAATATAAATCGGTACGGGCGTAAGCACATGCTTCTTAAAGAGAGTGACTCTGAGGCATGCTGTAACTAAAGTATATTCAGGGGTAGGGAGGATATGTGAAGATATCAATGGGTATAAACTGCGGAGCCGGGAACTTTAATCCCTTATTCACTGATCTCTTCAATAAAAAGCCTATAGCTGTTGGACCGGGATATTGCAGATTGCCTTGGTTCTGCACCGCCGGGGTCTGCTTGATGTCAGTGGCTGCAGGGATAGTCACATGACGGCAAAGTGGTATATGATTTCATGAACTACATTAGACTGAAGTGTCTTGAGCATCTCAAGCTCTTCTGCTTCGTAGAGCGAGTCGTTAAACGGGTATTGATAGAATAGCTCCATCCGCAGCAGTCTGTAATCGAAGGGCGGAGAAGGACCGGATAATCGGGAATCACCGGAGAGAGCGGACTTGCGGAAGGCTGGAAAAAGCGGTTTGTGAAATACCGGGGAGTGTACTCGTCGAATTTTTGTTTAAAAAAAGGATTGGAGACGTGAGGGAAGCTATGTGCGAAGAGCCTTATTTACGTCCTAAAAAGGAGCGATTTCCTTGTATTAATTCCGCAGTTGCATGCTTCCGGCTCATGCCCATAGATTGAAAGAAACATGCTTTTAATATAAAAGTTGTTATAACAAAGGAGCAGAAGTACATGACCGCAACCTTATTTAAAAATGGCGTTCTGCCATTTCGCAGCCACCCCGGCGATAATGCTGTATATGTGGAGGACGGCAGGATCACTGCCGTTGGAGAGGGCAGGGACTTGGCCCTGCAGCTTAGCGGCAGAGAATACAACGTTGTCGATTGGGACGAAGCCTATGTGCTGCCCGGTCTGACCGATGCGCATGTGCATCTGGGCATGCACGGGATGAAGCTGGACATGCTGGATTTCACGGGTATGACCTCCAAAGAAGAGATGCTGAATGCAATTGCCAGACGCGCAGAGCTTACGCCTCCCGGGGAATGGATCCTCGGGCTGAACTGGAACGAGAACGAATTCCGGCCTGCCGCAGCGCCGCATATGTCCGAACTGGATGCGGTGACAGAGCGGCATCCCGTATTCCTTACGCGCACTTGCTTTCATGCCTTCCTTGGCAACAGCGAGGCTTTCAGGCGGGCAGGCGTGACCGAATCTACACCAGACTTTGCTTCCGGTGCTTACGGCCGCGACAGTGAAGGGAAGCTGAACGGCTGGATTTATGAGGATGCCTCACAGCCGTTTAATGCCGTGCAGCCGGCGCCCGATTATGCCGCCAAGAAGAATGCGGTCCGCCGGGGAATTGCCGACGCGCTCTCCATGGGGCTTACAGCCGTGCATACAGAGGATCTGCGGCTGCTGGACAGTGTGGAGACGATGCTGCAGATTCACCGTGAGCTGCGCGAAGAAGGCCTGTTCTTCCGCACACACCAGCTGCTGTATTATGGCTATCTGCAGGAGGTGGAGGAGCTGCGGCTGCAGGCAGGCAGCGGTGACGAGTGGCTGCGGCTTGGTGCGGTCAAGCTGTTCGCCGACGGTGCCATCGGCGGACGGACCGCACTGTTGGAGCAGCCTTACAGCGATGCCCCGGATACATCCGGCATCGCAATCCACACACAAGAGAAGCTGAATGAAATTGTCGGCGCGGCGAGACGGCTGTCATTCCCGGTTGCTGTGCATGCGATCGGAGATGCGGCAGCCCGGATGACGCTGGCTGCGATGGACCATCACCGGCTGTCTCCGGAAGCCGTCCTGCCGGACCGCTTCATACATGCCCAGGTGCTGAATGGCGCGCTGGTGGAGCAAATGCGCGGACTTCGGCTCATTGCTGATATCCAGCCGCGTTTTGTGGCCAGTGACTTTCCCTGGGTGCTGGAACGGGTAGGCCCGGCAAGAACAGGGCATCTGTATGCCTGGAATAAGCTGATGAAGGCCGGAATTACCTGTGCCGGTGGCAGTGACGCGCCGATTGAGCCGTTGAATCCATTTCTTGGCCTGCACGCTGCCGTTACCCGGCGCAAGCCGGGGGAATCCCATGAGGGCTACTTGCCGGGTGAGAAGCTGAGCATCCCGGAGGCGATAGGTCTGTTCACAACGGGCAGTGCGGCTGCCGCGGGAGAAGAGCGGGAACGCGGACGTATCGCACCGGGCTTGCAGGGGGATTTCACAGTAATTGACCGTGACGTGATGAGCGATCCCGAGGAGCTGCTGCAGGTGAAAGTACGGATGACTGTGGTCAATGGGGAAATTGCCTACTGTGCGCAATGAAAAAAGCAGTCCGGGTACCGGATGATGAGCTGAAGAAATGCCGCCTCATACGCTTCTAGTGCGCTCCCCATCAATTTCGGCAAAGTTTATGCAACCCCGACTATGGGTTAAACGTTAATAAGGGTAGCAAGCAGATATTGACCATACCGCACGTCTATGAGGAGGCAGTCAACATGAAATCACAACGTTCATTACCGGCTATTGCGGCAGTCGCTGTATTGATGCTGACATTAACCGCTTGCGGAGGCAACACTCCTGCTGAGGCTCCGGGTGAGCCTTCGGCAACGGTTTCTCCGTCACCTGTGGCAAACACTGCAGCGCCTGCACCTAGTCCTACCGCTACTGCTGAAGCACAGGTCATCCAAGGAACCGGCAGCTATGTCGGTCAAATTGACAGTCATTCGATTGAAATAGAAACGGAAGAAGGCCCTACCGCTTTCGAACTGGATGCTGGCACCGAGAGTGTGCTTGAAGGTCTTGAGATGGAGGACCCTGTAGTTTTTGAATATGTAGAAAAGCCGGTGGAGGGTGATCCTTCCGTCGTCCAGCGGATTCTTTCCAAGCTGTCCAAGGCGGAAGAAGGGGCAGCCCCGGCGGCCAAACTGCCGGAGACCCGAACCATGAAGCTTACGCTTGAAGGCATGGCGGAAGAGAAGACTGCCACGCTTGCGGACGGAGAAGGTTATTCGCTTTATGTATTTGATATTTTTACCTTTGATGCGGCAAGCAACCGGTTATCTATGAAGGTGGATCCTGATTATTACGCAGAAATTGAAAAATTGCCTTCTGATTATAATCTCGATCTTTTGGAGCAGGAAGGCCGTAAGGAATTGTCTGCTACTGGCAAGGTGACAGCACTCAGCAAGGAAGAGCGTGATCTCAGAATGTCTGACCTGCGCTTATATTTGACCGCAACAGGTTCCGGCCTGACCCGGCAAACGATCGTCAAGGAAATTGACGGCCAAGGCTACATGATCAAACTCAATATTCCACAGAGAGAGGCCTCGGAAGGCTTCGGGCCACATGTCTACGCATCGCTGGATTCCATCGTAAGCCGCTAGCAGGTGCCTGCATTTCAGCTTAAGTTGCAGTATTAAATAAGAGAAGAGCCACTCCACGAACGACGGGAGTGGCTCTTCTCTATAAATGGAAGTAAATAGCGGGATAATCAGTAGGAGCCGGCATTGACCAGAACGGTAGAAATGAGCAGCATGAACAACAAAAGGATGATAGCATTGATAATGGTGCCGATGACGGCGAAAACTTTGCGGCGGTTGCGGAGAGTCAGCCCGATAATTCCGACAACTGCGCCGATTACATTAACAGCTGCAAGAATCAAAACGGTCAATCCCAGAAACATGAAGGTTCCTGCAGACTCATTGATGATGCTGTTGCTTTCACTAAGAATGGAAGAAGCCTGCATCCCTACCATCACAAAAGTAATCGCATAACCGATAAACGTGACCAGCGCGATCACGAAAGAGGCGATACCTGGGCCGGAATGTTTGAAATCACGTTTATTCTCTTGGTAGGTGTAAGGTACTTCAGGTTTTGACAGATCATTTTGTCCTGGAAATAGGCTTTCCTGCCGGGCTTCCTGTGAGTCGGATTTTGATGGAGAATTATAGTCCATAATAAAAGTTAGCTCCTTGTAAAAGAATGGATTCTTGATACTATCCACTTTTTCATAAGAACGCTTCAAATGCAAGTCCCACATTGAAAAAATCCCGGAACTCCGCTGGAATTGACCCTTGCCGATAAGGTAAGATAGGGGAAGTCCAATAATAAGGAGTTGTATTCTGATTATGCAACGGAGATTTATCGCCTGGGGAGCTTTGCTGGCTATGCTGGCAGTGGGGATCGGCGCATTCGGAGCGCATATGCTAAAGGCTTCGATCAGCGAGGATTACATGAAGGTGTATGAAACCGGTGTGCATTATCATATGATTCATGCACTGGGACTGATATTGGTCGCGATTATTGCAGGACAATGGGGAGAGAGTGTCCGCCTGCGCTGGAGCGGCAGGCTGCTGATCGCAGGAATTGTTCTCTTCTCCGGCAGCTTGTACGTACTGAGTATTACCGGGATCAAAATCCTTGGAGCGGTTACCCCGCTCGGCGGCGTATGTTTTATTGCCGGCTGGATATGTCTGGCCTGGGAAGCCCTTTCCCGTAAGAACTGAAGCCAGCCGGATGGCATAAGCAAATAAAACAAGCACCTTTCACGGAATGCCATTCCGGTAGGGTGCTTGTTTGTGCTGCACAGGTTCGTGCTAATGAAATTCGTCAATTTCATTGAGGTTAAAGGTATAGACCTGTTTCTCATCAACGTGGTAGATGCTTATCGAGTTGGCCGCTTCATCAAAATTTAGAATACGGCAGGGCATGGACATCTGCTTGCCATGACGGTTCGTCCGAATACGGACCAGTTGATTGTTCTGAATGTACTGTCTGATCTTTCCATAAGCATCCGCACGGCTTTCCACTGACGGCTTATCCTCTGTGGGTTTTTCCGGTTGTTTGTCCGCCGGCTTCACTGGCAATTTAAATGGAACTGGAGGGGCTGACTCTTGTTGCAGAGCTATCTTCGCAGAACGTAGAAGGTTGTCAATGGTTCTTCCCAGCTCAAGACCTGAGTTAATGTTGAAATCTGTGATTTTGTCGCTGTTATTCAACATTTCAAGTAAATATTGCAGTGCAAGCGGGTTGGTACGGGCATTAATCAGGATGTCGACGTTAAATAAATAATTTCCGTCCGTGTGTTGTAGTTTCTTGTCCATAAATCCCCCAGCTTTTTACTAAATCGATTCGTAAAGTAAATAAACTATACCATTAAATAAACAATAATCATATACTTCTTTGCTTGGAAATAAGGCTTAAAGTCTCTGTATTTTATTAGGATATAGGACCATCGTCCACACACAGCAAAAGGGCTCCGCATACACATAGAGCGTGGATGACGAAAAAAGGAGGCGCTGCTATTGGTTACCATAGAACCTATTCAGGTCGGAGATCACACCTTAGTTGGAGTCGAGGTGAAACTTCCCAAAACAACGCTGCTCACCATCAGCACAAGCCGAGGGTATATTATGTGCGGAGCGCTGGATGTGGGACTGCTGAATAAGACGCTTAGTGACCGGCAGATTATTGCCGCACGGGCCGTAGGCGTACGCACATTGGCGCAGCTCCTGGCAGCCCCGCTGGAGTCTGTTACTATAGAAGCGGAAAATCTTGGGATTGTGCCGGGGATGGCAGGCAGTGAGGCATTGCTCCGCATGCTCTGAGCGGTAATGAAGGTAATGATTTGGCGTGTTGCAGGGGCCCTCTTGGGGCCCTTTTGTTGAAGTATAAGCATTTATATGCTTTACGCTATAAATTATCCTTCTATTTCTCGCTGAAACGGATACCGTCCTTTTGAGGACGGTATCCGTTTCCACTTGTGCGGGCAGTTAAAGGGCATAAGGCGGGCAATCTTGGTCATCCTACGGATAAGGAGTTGGTTTAAGCCCTCTGAGAGAGCTCGATTTCACTGCAGGTGTGGCTTCCATTTTGTTTCGGCTAACCGCTGGAAGGGTAAAGTAAGTATAGACAATTGCAAGGCCGGACCTTGGACAAGCAGCCGGCTAAATTATGGATAAGGATGGGATCATATCATGGCTAAAGCATCTAACAAAGTAAACACTGCATCATTGGAACAAGTCCTCAACCGTCAAGTTGCGAACCTGAACGTATTGTACGTTAAAGTTCATAACTTTCACTGGTATGTCAAAGGCGAACAATTTTTCGCCCTGCATGTGAAATTTGAAGAGCTTTATGATGATATTACGCTGAAAATGGACGAAGTTGCTGAACGTCTGCTAAGTATCAAAGGCAGCCCTGCGGCTACAATGAAAGAATATCTGGAGATTGCCACCATTCAGGAAGCAACGGGCAAAGAAGATGCCCGGGGCATGGTCCAATCCCTCATTGAAGATTTTGCTACGGTATCCGAAGAACTTACGGAAGGCATTGAGCTTGCGGAGAACGCCAGCGATCAGCCGACAGCCGATTTGTTCATCAAGATCCGCTCCGATCTGGAGAAGCAGCAATGGATGCTGCGCTCGTTTCTGGGCTGATTCCAGCCTGACCCGAAATTACATTTGAAATTCTGCAAAGCCTCCTGTGTGGAGGCTTTGTTTTTGTGTTACTGTGGCATGAGCGTTGGCAGGCTGCGAAATTTGTAGACTCCTGCGGCAAGGGATATAATTTATAGTGAAGATGATGATTTTGAACAGGATAAGTGGAAGGAGTGATTGTCCTTGAACGCCAACCCCGTAGCTTTAAAAGAATGGGCCTCAGCCATCCAAACGCTGACAGAAGGCAAAATGATTATGCTGATGCGTAAAGGGGGGATAGAGGAAGAAACACGGCGTTTTGAACTTAAAAGCCCTTCGTTCTATCTCTATCCCACTTATGAACACCAGCGTGCCGAACTGCTGAAGGAGCCATACCGCCCGCTCGTCGGCCAGACACTGGAAGCAGGCGGCGCAGACTCCGCTGTGATTTCATTGAATGCATATGCTGAAGTGGCTGCTGATCTGGAGGTTCGTGATTTGAATCAGCTGGAACGGCTGTACCCCTATCACATCTGGAGCGAAGGACTTGCGTCCGAAAGATTGCGCTGGAAAGCGAAGGAACCGCTTCATGTCCTGCTGCTTCGTGTATACGTTCCCGAGGCTCCCGCCATTATTCAAGTGCGGCCGGAGTATTCAGGCTGCCGCTCCTGGATTGAACTGGAGTCCCCGCCTGAAGCCGGCAACTTGCGCCCGGTTCTGGGCGACGAAGAGTTCCGGATCAGGAAAGAGGAAATCATCTCCGCTCTTGGGCAGTAGCAGGCTGAGAAAGCGGTAAACGTGGTAGACGGGTATGAAAATTGAAAATAGATATTTGTAAAAAAACTTCCTTTGTAATAAAATTAGTGAGAATCATTGATAATCACTGTGATTCACTTTATAATAATTATAATGTGATATAAAATCTAATTGTGCTGGCAAACAGGGACCCCCTGTTTCAATACAGCTTTCTGATTTTGCAAATTGATGAGTGGAGGGAATAATTATTATGGCAGCAGATTTTGTCATTGAAGGACTAAAAGCGACAATCGAAGGAAAAGAAATTCTGAAGGGTATCAATCTTCAGATGAAGGGCGGCGAAATTCACGCTATCATGGGTCCGAACGGTACAGGTAAAAGTACACTGGCTTCGGCACTCATGGGTCATCCAAAGTATGTAGTCACTGAAGGCACGGCTGTGCTGGAAGGCGAAGACCTGCTGGAGATGGCAGTAGATGAACGCGCACGCGCCGGTTTGTTCCTGGCCATGCAATATCCAAGCGAGATCAGCGGAGTAACCAACTCCGACTTTCTGCGCAGCGCAATCAATTCGCGCCGTGAAGAAGGCAGTGAAATCTCCCTCATCCGTTTCATCCGTCAGATGGAAGCTAAGATGAAGGAACTGGATATGAATCCGGAATTCCTGCACCGTTATCTGAACGAAGGCTTCTCTGGCGGCGAGAAGAAACGCAACGAAATTCTCCAAATGATGATGCTGGATCCGAAGATCGTCATTCTTGACGAAATTGACTCCGGCCTTGATATTGATGCACTCAAAATTGTCGCTGAAGGTGTAAACTCGATGCGCAGCCCGGAACGCGGTTTCCTGGTTATTACCCATTATCAGCGTCTGCTTAACTACATCACGCCTGATTACGTGCATGTTATGATGCAGGGCCGCATTGTGAAATCCGGCGGACCTGAACTCGCGCAGCGTCTGGAAGCAGAAGGTTATGAATGGGTTAAAGAAGAACTCGGCATTGAAGATGAAACTGTAGGACAAGAAGCTTAAAGAGACGCCAGGAAGGAGGAAACCACTTATGACGACGCAAACCATTCTTCCGGTGGATGCCGGACGTCTCAGCGAATTATCGCAGAGCAGCGGCGAGCCAAGCTGGCTGAAGGACAGCCGGTTAAAGGCGCTGGAACTGGCAGCAAGCTTGGAGCTGCCGAAACTGGAAAAGACACGGATAGAACGCTGGAACGTGAACAACTATGGAACCTACAAAGCAAGCCAGCCTTTTACAGCACTTAGTGAAGCACCTGCTTCCATAACGGCCCTGATTCAGGGTCAGGAGGAAGGCAGTCTGATTATTCAACGTAATTCAGGCGCTGTCTATACACGGCTGTCTCCTGAGCTTGCTGCGCTAGGCGTGATTTTTACCGATTTGCAGACAGCAGTCAAAGAGCATGGAGATCTTGTGCAGCGTTATCTGCATAAGGCAGTGCTGCCAGACGAGCATTCTATTGCTGCACTTCATGCCGCCCTGTGGAACGGCGGAGTATTCCTCTATGTTCCCAAGAATGTGGTTATCGACACTCCGCTGCAAGCGGTGCTGCTGACGGATGATGCAGAAGCTGCTTTCGTTCCGCATATTCTGGTGGTTGCCGAATCGAACAGCTCTGTAACCTATGTAGACAACTATGTATCCGACAAAACGGATGCCGGACTGCATAACGGTGCGGTTGAAGTATTTGTAGGTGCAGGCGCCAAAGTGCGCTTTGCTTCGGTACATCAGCTTGGCGTGGACACTACGGATGTGACCTACCGCCGTGCAGTTGTTGAGAACGATGGAACTATTGAGTGGATTGTCGGCGAAATGAATTACGGCGATACAGCGAGTGACACGAAGTCGGTGCTGAAAGGCAATGGTTCAAGCTCCGATGCCAAAGTGATCGCGGTAGGATCGGGTTCGCAGAAGCTGAACTATACGACTCAGGCGCAGCACTTCGGCAAGAACACGCCGAGTGACATGATTACCCGAGCTGTTATGCGGGATTCTGCGACTTCTATTATTAACGGAATTACGAAGATCGAAAAAGGCGCGACAAGAGCCGATGGACAGCAGACCGAGAAGGTTCTGATGCTGAGCCCGAAAGCACGCGGCGACGCCAACCCGATCCTTCTTATAGATGAAGATGATGTAACAGCCGGCCATGCCGCTTCCGTAGGACGGGTCAATTACGAGCAAGTATATTACTTGATGTCCCGCGGGATTTCACGGCACGATGCAGAAACACTGATCATATACGGCTTCCTGGCACCTGTAGTGTCGCAAATTCCACTGGAGGGACTGCGCAATCAGCTCCAATCTCTTGTGGAAAGGAAGTTAGGCCAATGATTAACAGTAACATCCGGGAGCAATTTCCCATCCTCAATCAAAAGATTAACGGCCATCCGCTGGTTTACCTGGACAGTGCGGCAACTTCACAGAAACCGCGCCAAGTCATCGAAGCGGTGAAATCCTATTATGAATGGGATAACGCCAATGTCCACCGCGGTGTGCATACCTTGGGCAGCCGGGCTACGGATGCTTATGAGGGAGCCCGCGAGAAGGTTGCGAAGTTCATTCATGCCCGCAGCACGAAGGAAATTATCTTTACCCGCGGCACAACGACAGCGTTAAATATAGTGGCTTCTTCTTATGGCCCTGCTGTTCTTAGTGAAGGCGACGAAATTGTCATCACCCAGATGGAGCATCACAGCAACTTTATTCCATGGCAGCAGTTGGCCAAGAAGACTGGAGCAACCCTGAAATTTCTTCCGCTGCAGAAGGATGGAACGATCACCCTGGAGGATGCCGAGAATACGATTACGGACAAGACCAAAATCGTAGCCATCGCGTATGTATCCAATGTTATGGGGGTTACCCATCCGGTTAAAGAGCTTGCAGCCATTGCTCACCGCAAGGGTGCAGTTATCGTGGTGGACGGAGCCCAGAGCACGCCGCATATGAAGGTCGATGTCCAGGATCTGGATTGCGATTTCTATGCGTTCTCCGGTCACAAGATGCTGGCCCCGACCGGCATCGGTGCTTTGTACGGCAAGAAGGCATTGCTGGAAGCTATGGAGCCAGTTGAGTTCGGCGGCGAGATGATTGATGACGTCGGTCTTTATGAATCCACTTGGAAAGAGCTGCCTTGGAAGTTCGAAGGCGGGACACCGATTATCGCCGGTGCCGTCGGATTGGGAGCAGCAATTGATTTCCTGCAGGAGATCGGATTGGATGAAATTCACCGTCATGAAATCCAGCTTGCCGCTTACGCGGAGCAGCGTCTTGCAGAGGTTGACGGTTTGACGCTGTATGGCCCGCGTAATCGTCAGGTGGGTGTAGTCACATTCAATCTGGGTGATGTGCATCCGCATGATGTGGCGACGGTGCTGGATGCGGAAGGTATTGCCGTCCGCGCCGGCCATCATTGCTGCCAACCGCTGATGCGCTGGCTTGAGGTCAGCTCGACAGCACGGGCCAGCTTCTACCTCTACAATACGGAACAGGATGTAGATGCGCTGGTCCAAGCTTTAATCAAGGCAAAGGAGTATTTCGCCTATGAACTTGGATGACTTGTATAGACGCGTAATTATGGATCATTATAAAAATCCCCGGAACCGTGGTTCATTTGCAGACGACGCTGTGAAGATTGAGCTGAACAACCCGACCTGTGGCGACCGCATTACGCTGCAGCTTAAGGTAGAGGACGGCATCGTCAAAGATGCCCGGTATAGCGGCGAAGGCTGTTCGATCAGCATGTCTTCGGCTTCCATGATGACGGAAGCCGTCAAGGGACAGACTATAGAGCATGCGCTTGAGCTTGCTGACAAGTTCTCCTCCCTGATGAAGGGTGAGACAGTGGATTTCGGAGACTATGAAGATATAGAAGCCCTTTCCGGTGTTAATAAATTTCCGGCGCGGATCAAATGTGCCACACTGGCATGGAACGCGCTTCGCAAAGGAATAGACGTGGAAGAAGAACATCAACAACATTAGATAACAAGGAGGCTGACACCATGGCTAAGAAAGCGCCTGATATGGAGGAATACCAGTACGGGTTCCGTGATGAGCACAAGTCGATATTTCAGTCTGGTAAAGGACTTACGGCCGAAATTGTGAAGGAAATCTCCGCAATCAAAAACGAGCCGGAATGGATGCTGAACTTCCGCCTGAAAGCTCTGGAGCAATTCCGCAAGATGCCGATGCCTCAGTGGGGCGGCAACATGGATGATCTGGATTTCGAAGACATTCAGTACTATGTAAGACCTTCCGAGAAGCAAGGAAAAACTTGGGAGGAAGTTCCTTCCGAGATTAAAGAAACCTTCGATAAGCTGGGTATTCCGGAAGCGGAGCAGAAGTTCCTCGCCGGTGTATCGGCACAATATGAATCTGAGGTTGTTTATCACAGCATGCAGAAGAGCCTTGAAGACCAAGGGGTTATCTTCACCGATACCGATACTGCGCTGCGTGAGCATCCCGAGCTGTTAAAGAAATTCTTCGGCACGATCATTCCGCCGACAGACAATAAGTTTGCTGCACTGAACAGTGCCGTGTGGTCGGGCGGCAGCTTTATCTATGTTCCGAAGGGTGTGAAATGCGAAGTGCCTCTGCAGGCTTACTTCCGTATCAACTCCGAGAACATGGGTCAGTTCGAGCGTACGCTGATCCTTGCGGATGAGGACAGCTTCGTGCATTACGTAGAAGGCTGTACCGCACCAATCTACAGCACCAATTCGCTGCATAGTGCCGTTGTTGAAATTCTGTGTATGAAGAACTCCCGTGTTCGGTATACTACTATTCAGAACTGGGCACCAAATATCTACAATCTCGTAACCAAACGTGCGGTTGCCGAAGAGAATGCCACCATGGAATGGGTGGACGGCAACATCGGTTCCAAGCTGACGATGAAATATCCTGCGGTTGTGTTGAAAGGCCGCGGAGCTAAAGGTTCCGTATTGTCGATTGCAGTGGCCGGCAAAGGCCAGCACCAGGATGCAGGCGCCAAGATGATCCACTTGGCACCGGACACGACTTCGACGATCGTATCCAAATCGATCAGCAAACACGGCGGCAAGGTAACTTACCGCGGACTCGCTTCCTTCGGCCGTCAGGCGGAAGGCGCGAAATCGAATATCAAATGTGATACGCTCATTCTGGATAACCAGTCCACTTCGGACACGATTCCATATAATGAGATCATGAACGATAATATCGTGCTGGAGCATGAAGCGACGGTATCCAAAGTATCTGAGGAGCAACTGTTCTATCTGATGAGCCGCGGTCTCACAGAAGCCGAAGCCACACAGATGATCGTCATGGGCTTCATCGAGCCGTTCACCAAAGAACTGCCGATGGAATATGCGGTCGAAATGAACCGTCTCATAAAATTCGAGATGGAGGGCAGCATAGGATAACCTTGCTGCACTAAGGTTTTCCAACTCCCCACAATTTAAATTAATATTTATAGTTGCCACCATAATGTGTGTCCGCAGCAGCCCTGATGTTCTTATCTTTCAGGCCTGCCGGGCACATGTTTTGCTTTTGCCCACTACGTATTCAGGAGGCCCACATGAGAAACTTGATTGTGTCTGAATTTTTAACTGTTGATGGTGTAATGGAGGACCCGCAGTGGACCTTTCAATACAGCTCGGATGAGCAGGATCAGTTTAAATTCGCGGAGTTAAAAGCTGCCGATGCGCTGTTGCTGGGGCGCGTAACCTATGAAGGCTTTGCAGCTGCCTGGCCTAATATGCTGGAGCAGACCGGGGAATACGGCGAGATGATGAATGGTTATGCCAAACATGTAGTCTCCACAACCCTGACAGAAGCCGGGTGGAACAATTCATCTCTGATTAAGAAAAATCTGGTGGAAGAAATCACGAAGCTGAAAGAGCAGCCCGGCAGAGACATTCTCGTATTTGGCAGCTGCACGCTTGTGCAGTCCCTGATCTCACTGGGTCTCGTGGATGAGTACCGGTTAATGGTGTTTCCGGTGGTGCTGGGCAAGGGCAAACGTCTCTTTGGAGATGGGCTGGAGAAGCAGGGTTTTGAGCTGGTGCAGACCAAGCGGTTCTCCTCCGGTGTCGCAGTAGTCTGCTACCGGCCTGCAAAGAACTAAGAGCTGTACAGCAGAGGAAACAGCAAGAATGCAATGCAAAAACGCTACCGCTGGAACATGAACCCCATGTTTTGGCTGTTGCGTTTTTTTTTGTTGTAACAAGCTTCAAGGAAATGGATGAAATATGCATAAAAATACACCCTGAATCTTGTGTTTGCTTAATTGAATAGTATTTGCGAGGAAATGGAAGCAATTAAAGCTATAGGTATCCTTTTATTATCATATAAGCCATCTTTATTCGGGAAAAACGTGGAAAACGGCGTTTTCTACCCTTTGCCGCATTAAAATATGGGTGATAAACTGCTTAAAGTCCCTAAAATGGAAGCGCTAAAAAAGCTGGCTTGCGATGTGAGATTTGCATCGCAAGCCAAATGTATCTTACGGGGCAGGCGCCGCCCAGTAGGAACAAGTTCATGCTTACGAAGTGAGATTTGCTTCGTAAAGCTAAGTTCATGCTTACGAAGTAGCTTTACTTCGTAAAGCTTTAAGGAGGAGAGATATGGATGTTCTCAGGCAACTGCGGGGCTTTTATCGAGAGAAGCTGCACTATCTGATTCTGTCGATTTTATGCTTGGCTGCCGCAACTGCAGTGGGGCTTATTACCCCGAATTTGCTACGAAGGTTAATTGATGATGTGATTGTTCCCCTGAAGTTTACTGAGGTGCCCGTACTCGCTCTATCTGTACTGGCCGTGGTAATCGTCAAAGCTTGCCTGCAGTTTGCGCACGGTTTTTTTGGAGGACGGCTGGGTAACTTTCTGGCCTACCGGCTGCGCAATGCCTGCTATGAGAAACTGCAATTTCTGTCTTTCCGCTACTATGATACGGCAAAGACTGGCGACCTGATGTCCCGGTTGACCGGGGACCTTGAAGCGATCCGGAATTTCATCGGCTTCGGCTTCGCCCAATTGCTGAATGTATTTTTTATGGTGCTGTTTGGGTCTATTATGATGTTCACGATCAACTGGCAGCTTACGCTCGTCACACTGATCACTATGCCTTTTCTGGCTGCAGTAGCACTCAGATTCGAATCGAAAATTCATCCGGCCTTTCAGGAGATGCGGCTTGCCCTCAGCTCTCTGACCACGGCTGTTCAGGAGAATATTACAGGTGTACGGACGGTCAAATCGTTTGCCAGAGAGGCTTATGAAGTTGAGAAATTTTCGCACCGTAATGAACGTTATAAGGATAACCAGATTTTTGCCGCCGAGCTGTGGAGCAAATTTTTTCCGGTCATGGAGCTTCTGGCCTCCGTCAGTATAGCCATTCTGCTCGGTGTCGGCGGAACGCTGGTCATCAAGGGCCGCATGTCACTGGGTGAACTGGTCGCCTTCTTCAGTCTGATCTGGTATATTATCGGTCCGGTCTGGGGGCTTGGCTTCCATATCAACAACTATACGCAATCCAAAGCTTCGGGAGAACGTGTACTTGAAGTCCTTAACCAGCAGATTGATGTAAAGGATAAGGAGAATGCCCGCGAGCTTGTATCCTCCGAGGTACGGGGCGAGGTCATTTTCGACCATGTTACATTTGCGTACGGGAATAAAATGCCGGCTGTAAAGGACATTCATTTCGAAGCGAAGCCGGGTGCGGTTATCGGGTTCCTTGGCGGTACCGGCTCCGGCAAATCGACGATTACCCAGTTGATGATGCGCGCCTATGACGTAAATAAAGGAAGCATTACACTGGATGGCGTGGATATCCGGGAATACAATATTCGCAGCCTGCGTTCGCAGATTTCGACAGTGTTTCAGGAGACGTTCCTGTTCTCGTCCTCTATCCGCAATAATATCTCTTACGGCCTCAAAAATGTGAGCATGGAGGAAATCATCCGGGCGGCACAGCTTGCCAAAGCGCATGATTTCATCATGGAGATGCCTGATGGATATGACACGGTAGTCGGCGAGCGGGGGATGGGTCTTTCGGGCGGACAGAAGCAGCGGATCGCCATCGCCCGTGCATTGCTTAAGAATCCGCGTATCCTCATTCTGGATGATGCCACGAGTGCCGTGGATATGGAGACGGAGCATGAGATCCAGACCGGCTTCCAGGAGGTTATGCGCGGACGGACCACGCTGATCATTGCCCACCGGATTTCCTCTCTGCGTCATGCCGACCAGATTATCGTGATGGATGAAGGACGAATGGTTCAAAAGGGAACGCATGCGGAGCTGATTGAAGTTCCCGGCCCGTATCAGGATGTGTACCGGATTCAATACGCCGATTATCTGGCCCGGAATTCGGTGAGAGGGGAGGGGATTCAGCATGAAGCTTGAAGCCAAACAAGCCACAGCGGCTAATGCAAAGCACAATAAAACCGAGGAACAGACGCTTGAAGAACGTTTTGTATACAAGGATGACGACCAGATCGACAAATCTTTTGACTGGAAGCAGTTCACGAGGTTGTTCGGATATATGAAGCCTTACGCGAAGCAGATGCTTCCGCTCGTCTCCGCTCTTATGGTTCTGGGCACAGTCACGAAGCTCACGGTCCCTTTTCTGACCAGTATGGCTATTGACAAGGCAATTGCCCCGAAAGAGGGGAGCCCCAGCTTAACGTTACTGTACACACTTACGGTAAGTGTAGTTGTACTGTACCTGATCCAGTGGATCGCAGGGGTGTACCGGATCAAATATACCAATGTTATCGGCCAACGGGTTATTTATGATTTGCGCTCGGACCTGTTCCGGCATATCCAGAAGCTTTCTTTTAACTTTTTCGATAAACGTCCGGCCGGATCGGTGCTGGTACGGGTGACGAATGATATTAACTCCCTGCAGGATCTGTTCACCAACGGGGTCGTCAATTTATTGATCGACTGTGTACAGTTGGTCGGCATTACAGTGATTCTGCTGCTGATCAACTGGAAACTGGGGCTTGCCGTGATGGTTACGGTGCCGATTATGTTCTTGGTTTCAACCAAGCTGCGGCAGAAGATCCGGATTGCCTGGCAGGATGTGCGGATGAAGAACTCGCGGATCAATTCACATTTGAATGAGTCGATCCAAGGTATCCGGGTAACTCAGGCCTACACACAGGAACAGGAAAATATGCATTACTTTGATGCCATGAACATGGACAGCCGGAAATCATGGAACAAGGCTTCAGCGATGAACCAGGCTTTTGGCCCGATTATTGAAATAACAGGCGGGTTCGGCACCATGATCCTGTTCTGGTTGGGGGCATACTTGATCCAATCCGGAGAGCTGACCGTCGGTTACCTGGTGGCATTCAGTACGTATGTGAGCAACTTCTGGGACCCGATCAACAGACTGGGACAGATGTACAATCAGCTGCTGGTGGCAATGGCGTCTTCAGAACGGATCTTTGAGTATCTGGATGAGCAGCCTTCGGTTCAGGATAAACCGGGGGCAACACCGCTGCCGAAGATTCAAGGGGATATCCGCTTTAACAAGGTTATCTTTGAATATGAAAAGGGCCGTGCGGCGCTGAAGGGTATTGATCTGGACGTCAAGGCCGGCCAGTCGATCGCACTTGTGGGCCACACGGGCTCCGGTAAAAGTACGATCATTAACCTGATCGGCCGGTTCTATGACATTAAGAGCGGCGATATTACTATCGACGGCAAGGATGTCCGTGAGGTTACCCTGCAGAGTCTCCGGGAGCAGATTGGTATCGTGCTGCAGGATACTTTTATCTTCTCAGGAACGATTCGCGACAACATCCGTTTCGGGCGGCTGGATGCCACCGACAAGGAGGTTGAAGAGGTCGCCAAGGCAGTGGATGCCCATGACTTCATCATGAAACTGCCCGGCGGTTACGAAACTGAGGTGGAGGAGCGGGGGAGTGCGCTGTCCATGGGACAGCGTCAGCTGCTTTCCTTTGCCCGGGCACTTCTGGCTGATCCGCGTATTCTGATCCTGGATGAAGCTACGGCGAGTATTGATACCGAGACGGAGATCAAAATTCAGGAAGCGCTGAAGATTCTGCTTCAGGGCCGCACCTCCTTTATCGTGGCCCACCGACTGTCAACGATCCGCCACGCCGATAAAATTATCGTGCTGGATCACGGGGAGATCAAGGAAGAAGGCAATCATGCCGAGCTTACCGCGAGAGATGGCATTTATAACGGTTTAATCGAAGCGCAGTTCCGCTTCTTATAGAAGTAAGAGCAGCCCCATCCGGCATAAGAATAGCTGGAGGGGCTGCTCTTTTTTTTGATTATCCTATTTACAATAGCGGATAAGAAATGGATGCCTAGTTGCGCCGTTTCCCAACTTTGCCGGAAATACGCACTTCAAACATCTGTGCGCTGATCTCCTGCTGCCATTCGGTGTCCTCCGTATGCGCAGCAAGAACAGCTTCATGGGTCAGCCTTGCCATCTCCCAGCAATACATGGTGTTCACCTGCAGGCAATGGCGCTGCTCGGCTTCTTCAGCCGCCGTTAGCGGGCGCCTGCAGCTTGCAGTATAAAGCTCTGCTAGACGCTGATGAACCGGTAGCATAGGTATTCCTCCTCAAAGGTTGTGAGCAGTCGCAAACAACTTCAATCACTGCCTCTTTTTAAGCCTCGCCATGCGGTGGTTAATCCAAACCATGCAGAATCACCGGGAATAATAAAATTTGACTAAAAGAACACAAAAATCTTGAAATCGCTTTTTTTTGTGCTACAATAACAGTAATACAGGATTGTGACCGGTAAGGCGGGCAATGCCTAAGTTGATGCGAGTATCATTTTTTTAATGATATTGGGATCAGCTTAGGCTTTTTTTGTACAAACTAAATGTGGGGGGGGGTGATCAACAGATGATTATAGAGAAGATACTTAACAACAATGTGCTCTTAACCAAGAACCAGAAAGGCAAGGAAGTCATTGTGATGGGCAGGGGGATTTCCTTCAATAAAGTAGCCGGCGACTATGTAGATCCGGAAAAGGTCGATAAAATCTTTTTGCTGAACGAAAATCAATTCACAGCCAGACTGACTGAACTTCTAAATGACATTCCGGTGGCTCATCTGGAATTAGCCAATGAAATTGTCACCTATGCGAATGGAGTTCTCGGTACAGAGCTTAGCGACAATCTCTATCTGACCCTGACAGATCATATCCATTTTGCTGTTCAACGTTTTGAAAAGGGAATTGCACTGAAAAATGCGATGCTGTTTGAAATTAAACGTTTCTATAAGAAGGAATTCTCCATCGGGATGGATGCACTGAAGATCATTGAAAGGGCTACCGGACTTTCGCTGGGCGAGGATGAAGCCGGGTTTATCGCGCTGCATCTGGTAAATGCCAGAATGGACGGCAGTGAAATGAAGTCCACGATCAAGATGACGGAAATTGTTCAGAACATTCTGAATATCGTCACCTACCACTACAAGGTCGTTCTGGACGAGAGCTCACTGAATTATTCGCGGTTCCTTACACATTTGCAATATTTCTCCATGCGGGTATTGAAGAAGGAGAGCAGCAGCAGCGGTGAGGATTTTTTGTACAATCAGCTTAAGCAGACTTATGTGAAGGCGTTTGAATGCGCCAACAAAATCAATGATTATCTGGAAAAATCCTATAGCCAAAGCTTAAGCAAGGATGAATACGTATATCTGACCATCCATATCCAGCGGGTAACAGAACGCAACAATCTGGAGTAAAGCTTGGGTTGAAAGTGAAAACAAAATAATGATCATCTGACAGGGTGTTACTGGTAAGGCAGGCAAAACCTGAACTGATGGCAAAATGGGCGTGTGATGACGTTTCCTTTTTGCTGTGAGTTCAGGTTTTTCTTGTTTGCAGGAGTATAAGGTCAACAGCTGGCACAACCTATACTTGCTGCAACGATCTACATTCTAAAGCTGTAAAGGAGCAAACTAATATGAGCAGCAAAGACTTGTCCAAACAGATTATTACGCTTGTAGGCGGCGAAGACAATGTGAACTCCGTGTTCCACTGCGCTACAAGATTAAGATTTAAGCTGAAGGATTCAAGGAAGGCAGATAAAGCGGCACTGGAAAAAACTCCAGGCGTCATTACTGTGGTGGAGAATAGCGGCCAGTTTCAGGTAGTCATAGGCAACAATGTAAGCCAGGTGTTCGAGCAGATTATGAAGGAAACCTCTCTCCAGGATGCCGAAAAATCCGGCAAAGCCGATGAGTCTTCAGAAAGTACCAGTGTTCTGGGCAAAGCCGTCGATATCATTTCCAGCATCTTTTCTCCGATTCTCGGGGCACTGGCAGGGGCAGGGATTCTTAAAGGGCTGCTCGCCTTAATTTTATCTTTGGAGTGGATTAATGCAGCCAGCGGGACCTATCTGGTTCTGAATGCCGCTTCGGACAGCGTATTCTACTTCCTGCCGGTATTTCTGGCAGTTACAGCTGCGCGCAAGTTCAAGGCTAATCAATTTGTCTCCATTGCTGTAGCAGGCGCTTTAGTCTATCCGGCAGTGATAACCGCAGTCAGCGCACCGGACGCGCTCAGCTTCTTGGGAATACCGGTTGTACTGATCAACTATTCATCCAGTGTTATTCCGATCATTCTGGCGGTCTGGGTACAGTCCTATATAGAGAAGTGGTTCCGTTCGTTCATCCATGAATCGGTTAGAAATATCCTGGTTCCGATGTTCGCACTGCTTATCGTTATTCCGCTGACCTTCCTGGCTTTTGGTCCTGTAGGCTCATTGATCAGCGATGGGCTGGCTTCCGGCTACACCTGGCTCTACAATTTAAGTCCATTGGTTGCCGGTGCCATTGCCGGAGCGTTCTGGCAGGTGTTCGTAATCTTCGGTGTACACTGGGGTTTCGTACCGGTTATGCTCAGCAATATTGCCACATTGGGCTATGACACCATGCTGCCTATCCTTACTGCTGCAGTCTTGTCACAAGCGGGTGCGGTATTCGGCGTGTTCCTGAAATCAAAGAATCCGCAGCTAAAAGCATTGTCTGGCTCCTCAACACTGGCTGCCGTGTTCGGGATCACCGAGCCGACGATCTACGGCGTTACCTTGAAGCTGAAGAAACCATTCATCTACGCCTGCATCTCCGGTGCCATCGGTGGTGCGATCATCGCTATCGGCGGAGCCAAAGCAATAAGCTTCTCCTTACCGGGCCTGTTAGCTCTGCCGACCTATTTTGGCGAAGGATTCTCCTGGGTTGTTATCGGTATCGTTGTTGCTTTTGTATTAGCGGTTATTCTGGTGTATTTGTTCGGATTTGATGATCCTGCAGTACCTGCTGAGGAGGCTCCCGGGCCTGTTGCCGCATCGTCACCCTCGCTGATTGACAAGGAGACGGTGGCTAGCCCGCTGACAGGAACACTTATGCCACTGGAAGCTTTGCCGGACGAAGCTTTTGCCTCCGGAGCCATGGGCCAGGGGATCGTCATTGAACCGGATTCAGGCCGGCTAACTTCTCCTGTGAAGGGAACGGTAACGACTGTATTCCCGACAGGCCATGCAATTGGCATTACCTCCGAGAGCGGTGCCGAGCTGCTGATTCATGTCGGGGTCAATACCGTGAAGCTCAAAGGAAAACATTTTGACAAACGGGTGCAAGAGGGAGATAAGGTCGAGCAGGGCCAACTGCTGCTGGAATTTGATGTAGCAGCGATTCGTGAAGCCGGATTCGTGACTGCAACCCCGGTGATCGTGACCAACTCTGCGAATTATCTGGATGTGCTTAAGACTACTGCAGCCAAAGTACAAAATGGCGACCTGCTGTTGACCATTATCAATTAGAAAAGAGGGAGATTAATCATGACTGTAATCAAAAAAGGATTTCCGCAGAACTTCTTATGGGGCGGCGCTACAGCCGCAAATCAGCTGGAGGGGGCATACGATGCCGACGGCAAAGGATTGTCCAGTGCGGATATGGTTGCCTACGTGCCTAAGGCCGAGCGGACAAATGACCATGCTATAGAAATCACCTCCGAGCGGATTGAACAGATTCTGTCCGGGGAATTCAGCGCACGTTTCCCGAAACGTGAAGGGGTGGACTTCTACCACCGTTATAAAGAGGACATTGCCTTGTTCGCCGAAATGGGCTTCAAAGTGTTCCGTCTGTCGATCAACTGGGCGCGCATCTTCCCGAACGGTGATGATGCCGAGCCGAATGAAGCAGGACTGCAATTCTATGATGATGTCTTTGACGAGCTGCATAAATATGGCATCGAGCCGCTTGTGACACTGGCCCATTACGAAACACCACTGGGCTTGACGCACAAATATAACGGCTGGGCAGGCCGCGAAGTTATCGCTTGCTTCACCCGTTATGCGGAGACTGTATTCCGGCGCTACAAGGACAAAGTGAAATATTGGATCACCTTCAACGAGATCAATATGATGACGCTAAGCCCATTCACGGGCGGCGGCGTTGTAATCGACCGGGCAGAGAACAAGCTGCAGACGATCTACCAGGCGCTGCATCACCAGTTTGTCGCCAGCTCTCTCGCCACCAAGCTGGTGCATGAGATCATCCCGGGTTCGCAGATGGGCTGTATGCTGGCCCGGATGGAAAGCTATGCGAATACCTGCAATCCTGAGGATGTCCTGAAGAATCAGCAGGAGAACCAGATGAATCTCTACTTTACGGATGTGCATGCCCGCGGGGAATATCCGAAGTATATGGAGCGGTTTTTTGAGGAAAACAATGTGGTTATTCATAAAGAGCCGGGTGACGATGAAATTTTGAAACTCCACACCGTTGATTATGTGGCTTTCAGTTATTATATGACGCTGACCGTGTCTGCAAGTCCGGACGGAGAACGCGCACAGGGCAATCTGTTCGGCGGTGTGAAGAACCCTTACCTGAAGGCTTCGGAATGGGGCTGGCAGATTGATCCCACCGGTTTGCGGATTATGCTGAATACGATGTATGACCGCTATCAGAAACCTTTGTTCATCGTGGAAAATGGTCTTGGCGCGTATGACAAGGTTGAAGAAGACGGCTCTGTCCATGACAGCTACCGTATTGATTACTTAAGACAGCATATTGCTCAAATGAAGGAAGCGGTGCTGGACGGCGTTGAACTGATTGGCTATACCAGCTGGGGCCCTATTGACCTGGTGAGCATGTCTACTTCTGAAATGTCCAAGCGTTACGGATTTATCTACGTTGATCTGGATGACGACGGCAACGGTACCTTGAACCGTTCCAGAAAGGATTCCTTCCACTGGTACAAAAAAGTCATCGCCAGTAATGGCGAGGAATTATAGGACTCAGGAGTAAAAGTGTAAGTTGCTTCTCACAAGCAATTAACTATGGATGATCAAGAAGAGGTTCCCTCAGCCGTCACTGGCGAAAGGGAACCTCTTCTTGTGTGGGAATATTTAAACCGAAGTTAACTATTCCATATAAATTTCAACCACCGCGATTTTGCGTTCGCGGGACAGGTCAAGAAATATGCCTTCGCTTTGCACAAGCGGGCGGAAAACATCCAGCGGATTGTTCATGACAATGACACCCATGTCTCCCGTGCTCAGCAGCACGCGTTTACCGATGAAATTAGGCATTAAATGCTGGATAAAGGCTTGTACAGGCCTGCCGTTCAGCTTGCCGAAGCTTAGATTGTTGATTTCACGCAGCACGGAGATCAGTTCTTGCTTGGATTGATAAACACGGTGAGTGGTCATTGCGCTGTAGATATCAGCTACGGCAGCAATCTGGGCATAAGGGTGGATGTCTGATTTCGTAAGGTTGTTGGGGTACCCGGAGCCGTCTTCACGCTCATGGTGCTGCAGGGCAACTAATGCGGTATAAGGATCGTTCATGGAGTTGCGGATAATTTCATGACCGTAAATCGTATGTAATTTGACTTGATCGTACTCCTCCGGGGACAGCTTGCCCGGCTTATTCAGAATGGAGGGGGAGATCCGGCATTTTCCGATATCGATCAAGTATCCGGCCCGGCCGATTTCGTAGCACTCTTTCTTGGAATATCCCAGCCATGAGGAGATATAATAAGAAAGCATGCCCACCTGAAGTGAATGGTTATAAGTGTAATTATCATCCCGGTCCAGCAGAAGCAGCAGAGAGACTACATCCTTGTGTTTATCCAAGGAGTTCAGTGACGGCTGGAGAATATCGTCCACTACAGTTTGATTAAAGCTCCCCTTGGTTAACGCTTCCATATATACCGATTCAAAGCCTTCAATACTTGTATCAAGGTTGGCGGCTACGGCCTGAATGATGGAAGACCTGCTGGTTGGGACTGGTGCTACATGCGCCTCCTCGATATCAACATAATCAACGCCATGCTGTATCAGCTTGGCTATCTCCTCGATCTGGAGAGATGATCCTTTAGGTAGTACATGCAGCCCTCTTGAATTAAAGGTGTCCATCCGCAGGCAATCACCCGGTTTAAGATCCATGACGTGTACTTTCAATGAATATGCCACCTTACATTAGCTATTTTTTCCAGCATAGCAACAAAATCGGGAATATTCAATGGTTTTGAATTACAGGTTAATCTATCTGGTAATTCTGTGCTTTTAGGTCAGAGCCGAGCCACTGTTCTCCAGATTCATTGATGTCTTTTTTCCACACCGGAACGGAGGCTTTAAGCTTCTCGATGGCGTAACGGCTAGCTTCGTAACAGACATCCCTATGCGCCGCTGACACTGCAATAATAACGCTGGCTTCCTTAAGGCCTACGAGTCCTATCCGGTGTGCAATGGCGCAGCGGGCATTCCAGCGTTCCTGAACCCCTCTGCCGATTTCCTGCAGCTTGCTGAGCGCCATCGGGATGTAGGCCTCGTAATGAAGCGCTGTTGTCCGCTGGTCTCCGGTCATCTCACGCGTAGTTCCGACGAAGATTAAGGAAGCTCCGTGATCGCTGTCAAGCACTTTATCCAGAAGAGCTTCTGCATTCAGAGGCAGGTCAGTAATACTGAACAGACCATCTTCAGTCTCGCTCCTTGAGGGTTCGGCTTCTCCTCCGGAAACGGGAGGAATCAGGGCGACTTCGGAGGTTTCAGAGATCTCAGTATCATCAGGAGCGTATTCACGGTCAATAGCTACTAAAGAAACACTAATCTGTGCCGCCGCATCAGGGTAGGAGGCAGATAGAAGCTCCTTTAAACGGCCCGCAGTTACGGAGTTATCGTGAATGTGAAAAGACAGGGTGGAAGAGCCGATTACCTCGGCCAGTCCGGCAAACAGACGTATAGTTATATGCATAGTTTACTCACCTCTTAGGTTCTGATAATGATTCAAATATACCATATTAGCCCTGAAAATGTTATGCTAGGTCTTATAAGATGACACACCTGCCGCTACATTCTGAACGGCTAAACAGGTGGGAGGGACAGAAGCTGATGGAATCCGCGCCGCAAAGATTGACCATACTTCATACGAATGATATACATAGCCACTTTGAAATGATGAGTCTGATTGCTGCGCAGATTGAACTTCTAAAGGCCGAGGCAGGTGGAGATCCCGTGCTGCTGGTGGATATCGGGGATCATATGGACCGGGCAGCTGTGGAAACCGAAGGCACTATGGGCCAGGCGAACATTGATATTCTTAACTTGACCGGATACGACGCTGTCACCATCGGAAACAACGAAGGACTGACCTTCTCGCAGGGAGATGCGCAAGAGACATTGTCTGCGATATTCACCGGCCTGCAGTGTCCGGTGGTGTGCTGCAATTTCCTGGATTCGTCGACGGGAGAACCTCCGCACTGGATCAAACGCCATACGATTGTGGAGAAGGAAGGCATCAGAATCGGGATTACGGGAGCTACGGCAGCTTTCACTTCCTTCTATTCTTTGATGGGCTGGGATGTCATGGACCCTGAGGAGGCGCTGCGTGAGGAGTGCCGTCTTCTGGCCCCGCAGGTCGACCTTGTTATTATTCTCTCTCACCTTGGCCTGCCTGCAGACCGGGCGCTGGCGGAGAAGCTGGAAGGTGTGCATGCGATCCTCGGCGGACATACACATCATATGCTGGAAACGCCGCTCATCATTAACGGAACCGCCGTATGCGGTGCGGGGAAATTCGGCCGCTATGTAGGAAGGCTTGTGTTTGAACGGACAGAGCCTGGAGATTCGTTCAAGTTCTTGAACGGTGGATGCATTGCTGTTGATCCCAATCTGAGCGAGGATGTTATTGCTCCTGCCGTAAGGATGAATTTGCAGCGTGGTCTTGAAGTGCTGGAGGAGACGGTGGCGATCAGTGACCGCGAGCTGCCGCTGGATCTGCAGGGCGAATCACCCTTTGGCAATCTGCTGGCACAGGCGGTGCGGCGGTTCACAGGCAGTCCGATCTCAATAGTCAATACCGGACAGCTTCTCGGGCCGCTTCCAAAGGGGAATATCACTGCAGGGATGCTTCATGCGCTCTGTCCCTCACCGATTAATCCTTGTACGATCAAGCTTGCCGGCAAAGACATCCGCACGGCGCTTGAACAGAGCCTGTCAGACGAGTTCTGCAATAAGGCAATCTTCGGTTATGGTTTCCGGGGAAACGTGCTGGGAAGCCTGGCTGTGGATGGATTAAAAATCTTGTACGATCCGGCGGTCATGCCTTATGATAACGATATTGCCATTTTTGTCGATGGAGAACCGCTGGAGGAAAGCCGGGAATATGAAGTAGGGACTTTGGACATGTTCACTTTTCGGAGCGGATATGAGAGTATCGCTAACGGGCGTGATACAGTGTATCTGCTGCCACATTTTCTGCGCGATCTGCTGCGGATGGAGCTGCAGCGTCCGGGAAGTCTTGAGGAATGTACGCTCGTCCGCTGGGAGAGCAGAGCGACTTAATGTGGCATCACCTACATATGTAAATCTAGAGCAACAAGCTGCAACAAGTTTCATATGTTCAAGAACAGGAGGCTAAGATGGATACTATTACAGCAATTATTCTGGCTATTGTAGAGGGGATTACGGAGTTTATTCCGGTTTCATCAACAGGCCACATGATTCTTACCACGAAACTATTAGGCTATAACGAACAAGAGCCGATAATGAAGACATACGAAATTGTCATTCAGCTCGGTGCGATTCTGGCCATTGCGCTGGTCTACCGCCAGCGGGTTCTGAATTTGCTGGGGATCGGACGCAGCCGTCAAGGCAGAGGCGGTGTGATGCCTGCTTCACGTCTCAATCTGGTGCACATCATTCTCGGAATTGCTCCGGCGCTGGCAGTGGCCTTTTTTGCCCGTGACTTTATCAAGGGGCTTTTCGGGGCTACGACGGTGCTATGGGCACTTGTCGCCGGCGGGATTCTAATGATCGTTGCAGAATGGGTGAACAAACGTAAGATCCGTGTAACTGCGCATGAGCTTGATGATCTGTCTTACGGGCAGGCGCTGGCTATTGGCCTGTATCAGATTATTTCCGTACTCTGGCCCGGCTTCTCCCGCTCCGGATCTACAATCTCAGGCGGTATGCTGAGCGGTGTCAGCTATAAGGCTTCGGCGGATTTTTCCTTCCTCATCGCCATTCCGATTATGTGTGCGGCTTCCGGTTATGAGCTGCTGGATTCGTACAAGTATTTTACAAGTGATACCATTTGGGATTTTGCCATTGGATTCGTAATTTCATTTATAGTCGCTTATGTGGTCGTAATCCTGTTCATGAAGCTGATTCAAAAGATCAGACCGACGCACTTTGCGATCTACCGGTTTATCCTGGCAGCTGTTTTCTGGCTGTTTATTATGCGTTAATCTCCAAAAAAACTTGGTACCGGCAAGGATGTATCCGTTCATCACAAATTTCTTGCCGGATCGCTCAAGGCAACGGTATAGACACAGCGTGTTGACCCTAGGATTTTGAAACAGAATAGTAATTTACCGTTAAGGGCAGGAGTGAGCCAAGGTGCGTTTAGTATCCGTGAATCGGCTTCAGGCGGGAATGAAGCTGGGTAAAAAAATTTATAATGATGAAGGACTTGTTCTGTTAGCGGACGGAATAGAACTTACGGATGCCTTAATTAAGCGGCTGGCAAGGATCGACATCGGCTATATTTATATAGAGGATGCCATCACGGAAGATATCGTAATTACTGGAATGCTGCATGATGAGACGCGCAATCAGGCGCTCAAGGTCATTAGGAGCCAGTTTCAGGATATGTCCGGTGCTTCCGGCATAACTAAAGGCTTCTATCATCTAGACAAAAAATTCTCCAAGATGATGGACTCCATTCTGGAGGACATGTCATCACTGGAGGACCCGATGATTATGCTGGCGGATATGCATACAGCTGACAACTACCTGTATGTCCATTCGCTTAATGTCTGTCTGTATACGCTGGTGCTTGGAATTGCCCATGGCTACAGCAAAGAGGAGCTGCGGGTAATTGGGCTGGGCTCGCTGCTGCATGACATTGGCAAAACGCAGATTCCGGTCAAAATCATCCAGAAGCCGGGGATGCTCAGCGACGAGGAATTCCGCCATATGCAGGCTCATACTGAAATCGGATACCGGATTCTCAAGGATGAGCCGAATATCCCGCTGCTCGCGGCGCATTGTGCCCTGCAGCATCATGAACGTATTGACGGCTCCGGCTATCCACGCGGGCTGACCGGTCCGCAAATCCATGAATATGCCAAATGGCTGGGGATAGCCGATTCCTACGATGCCATGACCTCGAACCGGATCTATAAAAAGGCGATGCTGCCGCATCAGGCGGTAGAGGCGCTGTATGTCGGCTCAGGGACATTGTATGAGCAAAACCAGCTGGAGCTGTTCAGGGACCGTGTAGCGATCTACCCGCTCGGGCTCACAGTGAAGCTGAGCACCGGTGAGAGTGGCGTCGTGGTCAAAATTGATCCCAGTATCCCCCACAGGCCGGTTGTGCGGGTATTTGCCGGCCCCGAGGGTGAGACGGTTATTCCCTTTGAACGGGATCTTGGCAGAGCACTTTCCGTTGTGATCGTCGGCGTGTCAGATGAGGATCAATCTGTGGTGAAGGTGACCTAATGGATGTTGGCGGCAGGGAGATATCTTTTCGGCTTCCCTGCCGTTTCGCAGCGAGGGAAGAAAGCAGGGTACGCAGCGGTGCGGCCTGCTTTCTTCCCCGCTGTTTTTTATACTCTTCCTAAGGAAAGATTCCCCGGGCCGCAACAAAAGGATCTGTCAATTACGCCGCTTGGAGCGGCATAATTGCCAGAAAGTGCAGTTTTTTTGCCGCTCGTGGTATGATATAGGTTAAGTCAACGTTCTTTTTGATTTATTTTGGGTTAATAATAAGGAATACGCACTAAAGGAGCAATAAGAAATGAGTATATTAGAACCATCCTCCACAACTGTCCGGGAACTGTCGCCGAGCTTCGATCCATGGGATCCGATTACTTCACTCCGCAAGCATGGACGGCATGTATTGACTAGTGTGGAGATGACGGTTACCAATCTATGCAACATGCGCTGTGAACATTGTGCGGTTGGCGACAGCCTGACGATGAAAGAAGGAGAATTGCTGCCGCTGAAGAATATGCTGGACCGCCTGGAGCAGGTAGAACATCTGCAAACGATCAGTATTACCGGCGGGGAGCCGATGTTCCGCGCATCGACGGTAGAGAATATCATCGTGCCGCTGCTGAAATATGCCCGTGAGCGGGGCATACGCTCGCAGATCAACTCCAATCTGACTATGCCCTACGCCCGTTACGAGCAGCTGCTGCCGTATCTGGACGTGATGCATATCTCATTCAATTATGTGAACGGAGACGACTTCCATGAGGTAGGCTTCGCCAACAGCGGTCATCCAGTATCACGTGAAGCGGCGTATCGTTTATATGACACGATGCTTGAGAATTCACGGCGGCTCAGTGAAGACGGTATGCTGATATCTGCAGAATCTATGATTAACTATCGTACACACACCAAGCTGCCTCAAATTCATAAGCTGATTGGCGATATGGGCGTAAGACGGCATGAGGTGCATCCAATGTACGCTTCCAGCTTTGCCTCTTCGCTCCCTGTACTGTCTCTGAAGGAAATGGGTGATGCCATTCATTCCCTGCTGGATCACCGCGATCCGGAGATGTGGATGCTGTTTGGCACTCTGCCGTTTTTTGCCTGCAGCTTCCTGGAGCAGGATCAGAAGCTGCTGCGCAGATTGCGTACCGAGAAGAATGTGACGCTGCGCAATGATCCGGACGGAAGAAACCGTGTGAATGTAAATTTATTTACAGGTGATGTGTTTGTCACGGATTTTGCCGATATTTCCGCCTTTGGCAACATCAGCACCAGCAAGCTGGATGACATTTTCGCCGAGTGGCAGACTAAGCATCCGCTTAATCAGAAAGTGAATTGCCACTGTGATGAAGCTGGCTGCTGCGGACCCAACCTTTTGGTGGCTGATATGTATTATCCAGAGGTAGATTTTAAATCAAGGAAAGCGATCACTCTGTAGAAACGAGGCGTTGTTATAGTGGTGCATACGGAATTTGACATAGGAAGATTGCTGCTTAATCTTTTGCTGGTTCTGGTGCTTGTATTGTTGAATGGTATATTTGTAGCGGCGGAGTTCTCGCTGGTAAAGGTCAGACAGTCGCGTCTGACCCAGCTTGTCAGTGAAGGCAACAAGATGGCTGGATACGCGCTGAAGGTCAACAAAAAGCTCGATTCCTACCTGTCAGCGACCCAGTTCGGCATTACCCTCGCCTCATTGGGTCTCGGCTGGGTCGGTGAACCGGCCATCTCAGAGCTGCTGGTCGAACCGCTAATGTTTCAACTCGGCGTCACCGATCATACACTGATTTCCACTGTGTCTGTCATTGTCGGGTTTTCCATTATTACATTTTTACATATTGTGCTGGGCGAGCTTGCTCCAAAGTCCCTGGCGATCCAAAAAACTGAAGGCTCCGCGCTGCTGCTCTCTGCACCGCTAATGTTCTTCTATAACCTGTTTCTGCCCTTTATCTGGGTGCTGAATGCATCCGCCAATGCTCTTCTTAGACTGGTGGGGGTTGAACCGGCCAGTGAAGCCGAGGCGGCTCACTCGGAAGAGGAAATCCGGATTCTGATGAATCAGAGCGCCAAGAGCGGTGTCATTGATAAAGACGAGATGAAGCTGATGGATAACATTTTTGAATTCTCCGATTTGCTGGCCCGTGAAGTCATGCTTCCGCGTACCGATATGGATGTGCTCTATAGCAATCTTACACTGGAAGAGAATATGCGGATCATTACGGAGACGAAACATTCGCGTTATCCGGTTGCCAACGAGGATAAGGACCGGATTATCGGCTTCATCCACATTACCGACCTGCTGTTCGCACCTTTAGAACAGCAGAATGATCTGGCTTCGCTGGTCCGCCCGATTCTGAACGTACCAGAGTCGATGGAGATCAGCCATGCACTGCGCCTGATGCAGAAGAACAAAGCCCAGCTTACGCTGGTTGTCGATGAATACGGCGGCACAGCCGGACTTCTGACTGCTGAGGAGATTCTTGAAGAAATTGTCGGCGATCTGCATGATGAATTCGAGGACGAACGTCCGAGCGTCGAGCGCAATGGAGATTATATCTCAGTTGAGGGCCGGATGCTGATTGAGGATGTCAACGATCTTACGGGTGTGATTATTGAGGATGATGAGGTCGATTCCATCGGCGGCTGGCTGTTCAAAGAGCTGGAGGGCAATCCGTCCAAGGGTAAGCGGGTTGTTGTGGACGATGTCACCTTTGAAGTAGAAGAATCCACCCGATTGCGGATTACAAGAATCAATATCCACCGGGAAAAGCTACTTGTCAGTGAAGAGGACGATACCGGGACAGATGAAGAAAAGGAATAAGCTTTTATGATTTTGCCGGTTCATTGCAGCATGACATTTAATAACCGTATCTTTGCATGGAGAATTCTTTCTCTTTGCAAAGGTGCGGTTTTTTTGCGTGGGCGTTCTGATTCCACCCCAGCCAGTCATAAATTAGTTACGAAGAGATGTGCGTTCAGAAGAAAAGTAAATCAAGTGAATGCTTCCTAGGCGATTTTTGTATGAAGCTGAATCAAGGAAGTATTTGCAACAAAACTTTGAGGAGGGTGTATCTATTGAACTCCCAGGAACGTGTATGGACACCGTATAGGGGACCATTTGACCCTTGTCCGCCGGTGCCGTTCAAAACGTATGTTGTGCCGCCTAACCAATTTATTGCTTTTCAGCCCCCGGGATTGCCGCAGTTTCCGTTACCTGAAGCACTAAGGGCGGGTACACTTTGGCCCGCGCTGTTCAGCCCGTATGAATCCAAAGCCGGCAAAGGAGGAATTTAGGACGATGGAAGCAAATCCTTGCGAGCCCCGTTACTATGAAATGCTGGAGCAGCTGCAGGTTCTGGATTTTGCCCTGGTGGAGCTTAACCTGTATCTGGATACCCATCCAGAGGACTTAAGAGCGATTGAACAGTTCAATCAGCTGACCCAGGAGCGCACCCGGCTGGCCAATCAATTTCAGGAGCTGTACGGCCCGCTGCAGAACTTTGGCCGCGCCTACTCCAAATGTCCGTGGGAATGGAGCCAGAGCCCTTGGCCTTGGCAGGTATAGCGGCACGCTGATCCCGGCGAAGCGGCTAGGCGAATAAAACTATAAGGAGGGTTCATTCCCGAATGTGGATATATGAAAAAAAACTGCAGTACCCGGTACGTGTCGGCAAATGCGATGTGCGGATGGCGCGGTATTTGATGGAGCAATATGGAGGCGCGGACGGGGAGCTGGCGGCAGCGCTTCGTTATATGAATCAGAGATATGCGATTCCCGATAAGGTTATCGGCGTACTCACGGACATTTCAACGGAGGAGTTTGCCCATTTAGAAATGATTGCCACCATGATCTACAAACTGACCAAGGATGCATCTGTGCAGGAGCTGGAGGCAGCGGGTCTCGGCCCTAACTATGCGCAGCGTGATCATGCGCTGTTCTATCAGAACTCCGCGGGTGTTCCGTTCACCGCGGCCTATATACAAGCCAAAGGCGATCCGCTCGCCGACCTCTACGAGGACATTGCCGCTGAAGAAAAGGCCCGGGCTACATACCAGTGGCTGATCGATATGACCGATGACGTCGACCTGCAGGACAGCCTGAAGTTCCTGCGCGAGCGGGAAATTGTGCACGCGCTAAGATTTAAGGAATCAGTGCAGATATTGATTGATGAGCGGGAGAAGAAGCGGGTGTTTTAGTAAGATGTATACATGAGGTAATTATTCAGATTGATAGAAAAGAGCCCAGAGAAGTATCTGCGGCTCTTTTCTTCTGGTAACAGTTCAATGCAGTTTCGATCAGAACCGTAAACCGTTCATTACGTAGGAGCGGACAGTATCTACAAGTAGATCGGTTCGATCTTGTTCTCCGCTTATAAACCAGTAATGCGCAGCACTATAGATCGCGGAACCTGTCATAGCCGAAATGACCCTGGTACGATGGTTGGCTGCCATACGCTGAGTATCCCCGTTCATAATTATGTTCTCGATCATTTGCTGCAGCATCTTTTTTACCTTTTCATGAACAAGCGTAGTAATAGATTTGGAGTCCATTCTGCATACCTGATAAAAATCTACGATGTAATTATATGTCAGTAAGATCAACTGCGTACATATTTCATCTGTGAACTCCTGCGCTTTGACCACTTGCTCAGGAATCATCTCTTGAAAAGCCTGTTCTGTAATTTTCTCCAGCAAAACGTATTTATCTTCATAATGGGCATAGAAGGTGGCACGGTTAATGGTAGCTCTCTGTGCTATATCTTTTATGGTAATTGCATCAAATCCTTTATACCGCAACAAATCTCTGAATGCTTCCCTAATTAACTGTCGTGTACGCAAAACTCTTGGATCTTCCTGATTTGCCATATCAATACTCCCTCTATAAACATCAGATATCTAAATGTGTTGTCTATGCAACTTTTCCTTTACTCTGCTGATTGAAATCGTAATAGTACCATACTATTATTGTATCGGACAGGTGTTGCTTAAACAAACTGTGATAGTTAACTGAAAGGAAGGATAGTATTGAACATCCAAAAAGATAGACTTTTGATAATTGGTGCTGGTGTGATTGGCAGTTTATACGCACTCAGATTTGCGCAGTCAGGACTGGACGTCACATTGCTTGCCCGGGGAAAGAGGCTGGATTCGCTTAAAGCGGATGGGCTGCGATACAACGATAATGGGACGATACAGCAAATATCTATCAAGACGATAGAAAAGCTTGCGAGCGATGATACCTACGATTTCATCTTTGTTCCTGTGCGCTATGATCAGGCAGAATCTGCCCTGTCAGCGATCAAGAATAATCAGAGCAAAACAATTATCACCTTGAGCAACACTGTGGGATATGACCGCTGGCTTGAAATCGTGGGTGATCGTTTACTTCCAGGATTCCCGGGTGCAGGTGGAGACATCAAAGACGGTGTTCTATACGCCCAATTCGGTTCCAAAACTTTTTTTGGTGAAATAAATGGACAATTGACTGAAAGAGTGACGAGGCTTGCCCAAATATTTGAAACAGTTGATTTGCCTTATGAAATACAAAAAGACATTCAAGCATTCCATGTTTCGCATGCTGCGCTCGCTGTAGTGAACAAGCATCTCTATACGAACGACGGAATGGTGGATATAGAGACAGCAAGAAACGAGAGTACTCTAAGCAAGATTGCCGCAGATATTAAACAAAATATTCATCTGGTAGCGCAAGCCGGAATTCCGGTAATTCCGCCTGAAACGAAGTTAATGGGTGAATTGCCTGTAGAAGATATTATATCCCAATACCGCCAGATGCTGAGCGATGAGTTTATCATTGATGTTAAGCTTGGAAACCAGGCTGTCAGCAGGAAGGCTGAAATAATGTTATTGGATGAGGATTTTCATAAAAAATTATCTGTTCGACAATGACATCAGCGCCGAAGAGAGCGCCCGGCCTATATTGCCGCCAAAGGCGATCCGCTGGCCGATCTCTATGAAGACATCGCCGCTGAGGAGAAAGCCCGGGCTACATACCAATGGCTGATTGATATGACCGATGACGTCGACCTGCAGGACAGCCTCAAGTTCCTGCGCGAGCGGGAGATTGTGCATGCGCTAAGATTTAAGGAGTCGGTGCAGATATTGATTGATGAGCAGGGGAAGAAGAAGGTGTTTTGATCAGCTGCAACGATGTAGTAAGCACTCGGTTTGAGATGAAAGAGCCCAGAGATAGTTCTGCGGCTCTTTTTTCATGTTCTGAAATTAAAAAAATCAACAAATAGTATACTAAGAATTTTTATTGCTAACATTGCGATGATCTTACGAACATGTTGCCGCGTTATGCTTTAATAACTAGTCCTTTAAAATTTTAATTTTTATAAAGAGGTTTCGAAGTTAACAAGAACAGACAACAAGGAGCGTGAAAGTTAGTGAGTTATCATCATCCATTTGTAAAGAGAGTATTGAGCGGGATATTGGCAATGACGGTTCTGCTCCCGCTCATTCCACCCTCCTTTTCATCGTCATCGATTGTCTATGGGGATGCAGCGGAGCCTAGCGGTATCGTCATGGCAGAAGATTTCGAAAAGGTTAACTTAGCTGACTTAACCTTTGACAGTGCACGTATTCATAGCGGCAGTATGGCGCTTGAAACGAATCCGAAATACGTTCGCAACGGGGCCAAGTCCTTACGGATTGATTATGACTTCATTGGCGTAACAGATAATCCATCCCAAGTTGCGGTAGGGCCTGCAACTCAGTTGGCGTTAACAAACAGAGTTCCCAAAAAAATCGGGATGTGGGTATACGCCAATAACGAAGGACATGGTCTAACCTCTAAGTTCTACGTTTCATCCACTGGAAAATCCAAAACGTATGAGATTAGGAGTGAAGAGGCAGGTATAGACTGGAGCGGCTGGAAGTATGTAGAGGCTGAAATAGGGGCTGATTTGACTCTGCCGGGCACCCTGGCGTTCTACTTCCAGATGAAAGAAAGACAAATGAGCAAAAAGAATAAAGGCTCGGTTTGGATTGACGACGTCAGGCTCATTTATGATGAACCGGTGGATGAAGATATGGATGTTCCTGTGTTAAGTCCAACTACACCCACTCCCAATCAAACCTTGAACGCGCCCGTCTCCGACATTATCCTGTCAGCGGATGATACTAAGTCGGGTATTGATCCCGACTCGATCCGGTTAACCGTGAATGGTCAGTCTGTTGCACCGGCGGCCTATGCATATGATCTGAATAATAAGGTGATAACCTATCACCCGGATATACCGCTCGGCGGCGGCTATCATCAAGTGCTGGCAGAGGTTAAAGATCTGGCCGGCAATCCGGCAGCAGCAGAGTATGCTTTTAATATTGAGCATGGCGCCATGTTTACATTAGAAGCTCCAGCGGAAGCTGTCAGCAACGAGACCTACCGGTTGAAGCTCGAGGCGAAGGATGTAGGCGAAGCCAAGCGCGTGCATGCTAAGATCAAGTTCGATCCGGAGACGCTGCAAGCGAATGCTATTAACGCACGTTCCGATTTAAGCAATGTGCAGACTACCATCGATAATGCAGGCGGTTATGTTGAATTTAGTGCAGAGGGACTGCAAGGCGACCATGCAGATGCTCTGGCAATCATCGATTTCGAAGTGAATAGATCCGCGAAGATGGAACGTGGCGAGACGTATAAGCATATTGCCATGGTGGGGGGCGGCTTTGGGTATGACGGCGGCCCTTCGGTGAATTCCTTTGCCTCACCGGTTAATTATACGATCGGGTTTCCGTACACTCTAAAAGTTAAGGGATCAGGCCTGCAAACACAGAATATAATCACCGTCACAACTCACGCAGGAGATCCGGTAGAAGGAGCGGAAATTGATTTTACCGATGCAAGCGGCCCTCAGACTTATGTGACCGTAACAGCTGAGGGTTCCAATATATATACGAGCGCTGATAGTTCGTCCGCAGTGTTGCTGGCGGCAGAGAAAAACGGGCAATTTTTCGCCGCAACAGGAAGTACATCCGGATTCGTAAAAGTGTATATGCCGGATGGAACCAAGACCGGTTACATACCATCCGCTAATGTACAGCAGAAGGATCTTACCGAAGGGTTGGGCTTGACGGATGCCAGGGGAGAGATCCATACGTCACTAGCTAACCTTGCAATAGGCACCTGGAAAGTGCAAGCGGTCAAGGATGGCGGTACCAGCGAGAGTATCAGCATGACCGTTGTTTCTCAGTTTGGTGGAGACGATCCGAAATATGTACAAACCTTTGTTACCGAAGATATGAGTACAATGATGAGTGTAGGGTGGCAGACGGCACCTAGAGTTCAACAAACTTCTATCCAATATGTGAAAGATAGCGATTTAGTTAATAGTGACTTGAGTAATGTACCGGAAAAAGCGGTAGAGCAGCTTGCGCTTTCTGATGTGGAGGTCATTCATGAGGTCGCAGGTGGGCCTCTGGGCGAAATTAAGTTCCATAAATCATTGGTTACTGGCCTCGAGTCAGGTACGGATTATCATTACAGAGTCGGCTACGAAGGACATTGGAGTACATGGTACGATTACAAGACATTGGAGGTAGTACCGGATCATCCCGTTTCTTTTGTATTTGTAACAGATTCGCATACCAAAGGTGATAATGGGCTTGCAATTTATCAACAATTGATCAGCAATGCTTTAACTAATTATCCGGACACCCAGTTCATTATGCATGGCGGCGATATGGTTGACGATGGGTCGATCTTGAATGAGTGGAACCAGTTCTGGGAAGCTTCATCGATCTACGCATCCTCTATTCCTTCTGGTTACACAATGGGGAATCATGATGTTAAAGGGGAAGGCAAAGATATTTTTGCGAAGGGATTAGATCTTCCAAATAATGGGCCTGATATCCAGAAGGAGTATGCATATTCGTTCGATTCAGGCGAGGTGCATTTCATTGTGCTGAACTCCGAAGCAGACGAAGTAACCATGGACAAGCAAGCAGCATGGCTTCGTGAGGATATTCAAAAAAGTAATAAAAAATGGAAGATTGTTATGTTCCATAAACCTGCTTATCATACCGAAGATGGACGCGGCAATATGATCGAATATACACAAACATATTTTGCCCCTATTCTGGAAGAATTGAAAGTAGACTTGGTGCTGGAAGGCCACGACCACGTGTACGCGCGCACCTATCCAATGAGTGAAGGGAAGCCATTGTTGAACGGAGAGCAGGGGACTGTCTATTTGGACGGAGGCGCATCTGGCTGGAAGTTCTACGATGGAACAAAATATGAGTATCTGAATTTCATGTTTGACGATGATGTTCCGGTATACTCTGCAATTCAAGTTAGCCATGATAAAATTATAATTCAAGCTCGTACTACGGAAAGCGAAGAATTGATCGACAACTACACGATTGAGAAGAAGGATGAGCTAAAGGTAACTTCCGTGGCAGTATCACCGGCCCAATTGACGTTAAATGTCGGTGACGAGCGCGGGACTGTACTTACCGCTACCTATAGCGATAACTCCGCTGTCGATGTCACGAATCAAGCAACATGGACTTCTTCGAATGAGAGTGTAGCTACGGTAGATGCCAAAGGCATCATTCATGCTGTTGGAATTGGCGGGGCTACAATCCAGGCGAGTTACGGCAACATGCCGCCAGTCAATATTTCTGTAACCGTTCAGGCCAAAGGTACGGTTCCTGTTCTGCTTAAGCTGACAGCCGATCCAGGCACTCACACATTGCAAGCGGGTCAGACAGCTGCTTCTGTTATCACGGCAGTATATGACAATGCAGTGAATACAGTTGTAACGGATCAGGTCATTTGGACGACTTCGGACCCTGCCATTGCCTCGGTATCGGGTGAGGGTGTTATTACGGGCATTGCAGTGGGTGAAGGGGTAACGATCACGGCTTCGTTCGGCGGCAAATCAATTGCGATTCCAATTGTGGTTACTGAGGTGCCAATTCTGACCTTGGTTGATCTGGCTGTAACACCTGCTTCGCTCTCCTTGAAAGCAGGTCAAAAGCAAGCCTTGTCGGTGACGGCAAAGTATTCGGATCTTTCTACTGCCCTTAAGACCTTGGATGCGAATTATGTATCGAGCGCGACTTCTGTTGCTACTGTGAGTGAGACAGGGGTAGTGACAGCGGCTGGCACGGGGACGGCCTCGATCGTAATATCCTTTGGGGGAATCAAGAAGGAGATTTCGGTTTCGGTAACGGCGGCCACAGGCAACAACAATGGAGGCACGACACCGGCAGCAACGCCGACAGCAACACCGGCACCAACAACACCACCACCAACAACAACGCCGACAGCAACACCAGCTGTAACTGCTGCGCCTGCGAAGCCAACCGGAGTGAAACCTGTGTTCAACGATAGAGTAAACATAGATAAGGTTAAAGCTATCGTGGCGAAAGAGCGAACAGCTTCTGTTGTTAAATTCCCGGACGTACCTGCAGCTCTGTGGAGTGCATCGTTCGTTGAACGTGCGGCCCTGATGGGGATCGTAACTGGCTATGTGGATGGTTCATACCGTCCTGACGCCAAAGTAACGCGCGCTGAGTTTGCTGCAATGCTTGTAAAAGCTTTTGGTCTGACAGCTTCGGGTGGTACCGGATTCTCTGATACGCAAGGACATTGGGCTTCGGAGGCGATTGTTGCGCTTCAAGATAATGGAGTGATTATGGGCTACGCCGATGGTTCATTCCATCCCAAGCAGGAGATAACCCGTGCGGAGATTGTGACTATGCTGGCTCGTCTTACGAACTATGTTACCAGCACATCGACGCAATTTTCCGACGTCTCTACGAACTGGGCAGCAGAGCAAATCAATGCCTTCGCTAATGCAGGTATCGTATCGGGTAAAGGCAACGGAGCGTTCAAACCGAACGAAGCTGCTTCCCGCGCCGAATCAGTAGTGATGATCATCCGTCTCTTGGATAAGGTCCTTGCACCATAAGAAGCAGTTCAATTTCTCATTGTGGAGTTTAACGACTAAGGCTTATGTAAATAAACTGAATAAAACGAGCAGCCCAAGCCGGGTTGCTCGTTTTGCTGGTTGTATCAGGGCGATCCGTTGGCCGACCTCTATGAAGACATCGCTGCCGAAGAGAAAGCCCTGGCTACATACCAATGGCTGGGCCTACTTTTTCCCAACGGTGAAACCGGAAGTACACCCTTTGTCCGATTGTCCTCTCTAATCTCTTTTGTAATATCTTAGAAAATGGATAAGCTCACAATTTTATCATCTACAATGCTGAAGTGATATTCCAGCAATAACGGATCGGGTAAACCTGTTTTGTCATAAGTTCCATCCAACTTGCATGTTACAACAACCTCATCCTTATTTTCTTTTACTGCTTTTGGCTCTAACGTTACGTTTGCTCCAAAATGGTATTGATCACTCCATTTTTTAATCGCTTTTTGGCCAATCCGCTTTTTTCCTTCATCCAACACAACGGCATCTTCTGAAAAGCAGTTTACAAATGCTTCCGGATCGGGCTTATTCGCTGCATCAATAAATTTACTGATCGCAGCAGGGATCTGATCGATTTCCATTATTTCTCCCCCTTATTTAGTTTGAACAATTAAACTGTCGGAATGGTACCGCCATCAATGACATATTCGCTTCCTGTAATGGATGCTGCACGGTCAGAAACCAAAAATGCAACCAGCTCAGCGACTTCTTCAGGTAATCCCGGCCTGCCAATTGGAATACCTCCGAGCGAATCCATAAGCTGCTGGAGCGCACTTTCTCTGCTTCCTGTTGTAGTTTCCATCCGATCAATTAACGCATCTGCTGCCTCAGTTTGAATAAAACCAGGAGACAATGAATTAATCCGAATGCCACGGGGAGAAAATTCATTAGAAAGTCCCTTGCTGTAATTAGCGAGAGCAGCTTTAGCTGCTGCATAAGCTAATGTAGTTTCATAAAGGGGCAATCTTCTTTGGATTGAGGTGAAATGAAGAATAACACCTGATTTATTTTCCAACATTAATGGAATAAGGCCGCGATCAAGCCGGACTGCGGCCAGAAGATTCCAATTTAAAGCCTGCAGCCAATCGTCATCGCTAAGAACAAGAGCGCCACCTGGCGGAGTAGTTGATCCGCCTACACAATGGACAATAATATCGATACCGCCAAGCTGTTCTTTCACTGCTGTAATCACTTGCTCTACCCCTTCAGGTGACACAAGATCAGCTTGAACGAATTTAACCGAATGTGCCATGTCAGCAGAAACGGAACGGGCCGTTGTCAGGACTGTTGCTCCGCTGCTTGCAAGTCTATTTACAACAGCTTGTCCCATTCCTTTTGTTCCGCCCGTTACAAGCACTTTCTTGCCTTTAAATTCTGTTGCCGAGTACTCAAATGATCTACTCATATCTATACCTCCTTATAATGAATAACTGAATCCGTGTGTTCAGCGCTCAGTCCCTTAAACCTTTATGTAATGTTCAAGAGGAGCTGGATATAATATTACACTTGACTCTTTTATAACGTCCAATTTATTATATTCATGAAACTTATGAATAATATTAATATAAAGAAGGTCATGTTATGGAGCTTACACAATTAGAGTACTTTATGACTGTTGCACGGTTAGAACACATGACGATGGCTTCAAAGGCACTCGGCATTACCCAGCCAGCGCTAAGTCATGCGATTGCCAAACTCGAGAACGAAATCGGCGCTCCCTTGTTTGAGCGCAATGGGCGAAATGTGAAGCTGAACCGTAATGGTGCAATGTTCTCTAAATGGGTCGGCAAAGCACTGCAAAATATTGAAAACGGCGTAAAAGAAATCGAAGAATGGTCTAACCCGGATACGGGGGTTATTACTTTATCCTATCTCAATATTCTTGGCGTTGACTTAATTCCCCATTTGGTCCGAAGCTATCAATTAGACTATCCCAAAGTCCGCTTTGAATTGACACAAGGGAATCTTGGAGATATAGATGAACATTTGGAACAAGGTCACTCGGATCTTATGATTACATCGAAGGAATCTACTTTAGATAATCATAAATGGGTGATTATTCGAAATATACCATTGTTTATTGTTGTATCCTCCCAGCATCATTTAGCGAATCGTCCAGCTTTGAGTTTGGCAGAGCTGTCGGGCGAACCATTCATTGGTTTGAAAAACAACTGCGGATTAAAAGCGACGATTATGTCGCGTTTCCAACATACTGGTTTTGTCCTTGATTCGGCGTATGAAGCCGAGGACTTAATCACAGTAGCCGGATTTATTAATTCAAATCTCGGTGTATCTGTCCTGCCTAAGACTATCGGATTGATGTTGGATGAACTTGTTTGGATTCCAATTACTGATGAGGGTTGGTATTGGGAAATAGGCTTAAAGTGGAGAGAGGATCGTCATATTTCTCCAACTGCCAAGCGGTTTATTGCATACATTGAAAATGAACAGCAACGACTTGATTGATGTCACGGTTAAGGCCGTTTTTTATTGAGTGGTAACGACCCGCTGGTTGATTTGTACGAGGACTATAAAAAAGAATCAAACAGCGCCTGATTCGGGTTGTTTGAGTCTTTTAAATTGTCTTGATGGGTTGTACAGATATGTAGCTCTTATACGTTATAGCCGAAGCCTAGGATCGTGAAGCATTTGTCCTCATCACCAGCGGCCATTCTTATTTCTATCACATGCTCCAAGTTAAGCTCATCCTGGTACAGGATAACCGGGTTGCAGTGTGTCCAGTTGTTCTCATGCGGATCAGCAGTGACCACCAGTTTGCCATCGACGAGAATGTCCGCTTTTCCAAACTCGGGACTGCCTGAATCCTTGTATACCAGGATAAGGTTTTTGCTTGTTATTGTCAGCTTGAAGCTGTCCTGCCCCGAAGCAGCCTCATGCATCCAGTTATGCGGAAATTCTGGGGTCCCGTAAGGGTTCGCGTCCATTTCCACCATCTGCAATTCCGTATCGCTTCCCGAAAAACCGCCTGCTTCAACGCTGGCAGCGCCTATATGGCTGTTGCGGTCCAGCAGCCGGGTGCAGGCAAAATCATTCCCCAGAACCGGCGGTTTATCCAGTGTGATATCCTCGCTGTTCATAAGCGATTTATAGGTCTCGGAGAATAAGAAGGCGAGGCAATCCGCCATTACCCGGTGACCCTCATTCGTGGGATGATAGATATCATAGAAAAATTGCCTTTTCGATATGATATTACCTTCAGCCTTGCTCAGACGGAACTGTTCTGTCACAGCGTTCTTTACACTGACCATAGGGAGATGATAGTGCATGCCTACGGGGGAGAGCCGTTCCTGGAGGTTCCAGTCATTCACAAAAACACTGAACAGCAGGATCACGGCCGGCTGGTTGCTCGCGGAAAGGATCTTCAGGCAGAGGCTTTCAAAGCAGTTGCCCTTTGTTTCATCGCCCTCGTCATTTACCGCGAATTCCACCACTACGATGTCCGGTGTTACGGCACCGTCCCTGAGAATATCTCTTTCATAGCGGATGACCCCAAGCTCCGATGGCGTTCCGCCTACTCCGGCCTTCACATAATGAATGTTCTCTCCGCCGTCCTTGCCGAACAGTTCCTTAAATCTTAAATAGGACTGATAGGCATAACACTCGGTATGTATAGGCTTGGCCCCCGCACCTTGAGTGATCGAACCTCCGATGTATGCGATCGTGACGTCCTCGCCTTTCACTGCTTTTGCTATCGCTGCCTTCAATCTTGTATTATTGCCTGAATGTATCAAGGACTTTGCGATCATGTCCCCGTATTCATTCGAGCCGAACGAAACCGAGGGTTCAGCAGTAAGTTCAGGCACGGCATAACCGTCATTCAGATAGAAAATAATGCTAACCGTCGCCAACTCACCCTCCCGGCTGAATTCAAAGGCAAATTTGCCGGGAGACTCATCATCCTCGGACCATGTGTAATCCTCTAGCTTGAGCATGATTTCGGTTCCGTCGCTTGGGCAGGGAACAACTAGCCGGGTGCCTGTTTCATACTTGCTCGTTCTGCCCCAGTTCTGGAGATGGAAAGACACCTCGGCATCTGCCCTGGCTGTCTTTACGGACACCCCGATACTATGAACCAGACGGCGAAATCCAGTCCAGCTCCCCAAAAGATCCAGAATCTTCTCATCTGTGACCCCACCTATATATTTGGCCTTATCTATCAGATAGTTGCCTTCGAGATAAACTTCCTGTGAAGGCCTGCACTGAGCCCGTGCTGTCGCCTCAATAGCTGTTTCAAACAGCACGAAAAATCCGCTTCTTTTCTGAGCCGGGTCCTTGGGTGCCTTAGGACCTTCAATTCTACCGGCAGAATGGACCTTGCTATTGTCTTCCACTTTAAACCAGCCTCACTTTCCAATGCCAACGTGTAAACACTTTCATTATAGACTTGAAATCCAGGAGAGCTCAACGATATTCATAAATCCCAATAGTTATTACAATAAGTCCTTTAGTTTGTGTATGTTGATTGAAACCGCTTTAATTATATAATGTGCCTAAGCAGAGTTCTGTCTGGACTTACATTCCTGAAGTTACATTAACAAAGAAAAACAAGGAGCGACATTAGAATGATAACTAATCGTACAATGCCCGGTTCCTCGCCGGCCAAACAATTTACGCTTGTAAAAGAGGGGGACGCGGGCAAGATTTACATAGATCCCAAGGGGGAGGATTACGACGGATTGCGCCGGGTAGCCAAGTCATTTGCAGCAGATGTGCATCTCGTGACGGGTACAGAGCCTTCCATCCTTACACAAAAGGAGCACCTGGCTGGAACGGCTGTTATTGCCGGATCGATTGGCAGCAATGATGTCATTGATACGTTAATTGCAGAGGGGGTTCTGGATGTATCCTCTATTCAGGGCAAGCGGGAGTGCTACCGGATTCAGACGGTGGAACATCCGGTTCCCGGAGTAGATCAGGCGCTGGTGATCGCCGGGAGTGATAAGCGGGGCACGATATACGGCATCTATGCAATTTCCGAAAGGATTGGAGTCAGCCCGTGGGTATACTGGGGGGATGTTGTCCCGGACAAGAAGCCGCTGCTGGCTTTTTCCGCAGAACAGCTCAATATCACATCCAAGGAACCCTCCGTCAAATACAGAGGGATATTTCTGAATGACGACTGGCCCTCCCTGGGCTCTTGGGTGACTCAGGCGTTTGGCGACTTCAACGAACAGTTCTACGACAAGGTATTTGAGCTGATTCTCAGACTGAAAGGGAATTATTTATGGCCGGCCATGTGGAGCGCTGAATTCAGCCTGAACGGCAAGAGCAGCCCGATCGCCAACGCCCGGCATGCTGAAGCATACGGCATCATCATGGGAACCTCCCATCATGAACCTCTGTTCCGGGCAGGCAGCGAATGGCAGAAGGTATACAAGCAGTATGGAACAAGCAACCTGTGGGATTTTGCCCGGAATAAACAGGCGATCATCGATTTCTGGGAAGACGGAATCAAGCGTAATAAGAGCTTTCATAACCTGATCACCCTCGGCATGCGGGGGGAGGCCGATTCCGCCCTGGAGGGTTCTGACCGGGAGAATATTGAACTGCTTAAGGACATCATCCTGACCCAGAAAGACTTACTACGGAAATATAATCTGGACCATGCGCCGCAAATTCTCGCCGTATACAAGGAAGTAGAGAAATACTGGTACGGCACTGCAGAGGTAAAGGGACTGAAGGACTGGGAGGTCCTGAAGGATGTTACGATTCTGCTGGCTGACGACAACTTCGGCAATCTGCGGAAAATCCCCGCGGTACACGAACAGCACCGCAGTGCTGGCTGGGGCATGTATTATCATTTTGACTATCATGGCGGTCCGCATTCCTATGAATGGGTGAATACCATTCCGCTGGAGAAGATTTGGGAGCAAATGTCCATGGCGTTCGATTACGGCATCCGCGAGGTATGGGTCGTTAATGTAGGAGACCTTAAGCCCATGGAATTGCCGATATCCTACTTTCTGGATCTGGCATATGACTTTGAAGCTTGGGGGAGCCGTGCAATCAACCGGACTGGCGAATATACCAGACGGTGGGTGGAGCAGCAATTCGGCCATTCTCTGGAGGTAGGAAGTGTAGAAGGAATCGGCCAGTTGTTATCGGATTACACTAGAATGAACGGCCGGCGCAAACCGGAAATTATCAGCACTTCAACCTTTAGTCTTATGAACGGTCACGAGGCGCAGAGAGTTTTGCAGCTGGCGCTTGGAATTGAGAACGCAGCCGATACCTATAATGCGTTGATCCCTGAATCGCAGAAGGATGCCTATTATCAGCTCGTCTATTATCCTGCGGTAGCTTCGGCCAATGTGGTCAAAATGCATATCTATGCCGGACTGAGCAAGCTGTATGCTGAGCGGGGCAGTGTTCTGGCCAATACCTATGCGAAGTTGACAACGGAAGCAATCGAGCGGGATAAGGAACTGGAGCATTATTATAATACCCGGCTTTCAGGAGGGAAATGGCAGGGGATGATGAGTTCCGCTCATGTCGGGTATGTCCACTGGGATGCGGAAGGGTGGAAGTATCCGGCGGTGCACACCATAATTCCTGATCAGGATTCTCAAATGATCGTTGATGTAGAGGGAACGGATCAAGGATATGTTACGGGTACGGCTACTCTACCGGTATTCAGCAATCTGCACCAAGAGACGTATGAGATCACGATCAGCAATGGCGGAGCGGCGGGCTTCATGTATCGGGCAGACTGCAATGCGGACTGGATCAGGCTGGATAGCACGCAGGAGTGGGTGGACACAGGGAAGACGATACAGGTAAGTGTGGACTGGGAGAAAGCAAAGGGGAAGGAATCGGGCGAAATTACCCTCACCGGTGCCGGAGGAACGGTTAGGATCGAGGTATCCTTGGACTGGTTTGACCTCCGGGAGGTGCCGCCGGCAACCTTTATTGAAGCTCATAATATCGTGGCGATTGAGGCGGAGCATGCCCTAAGCCGTTTTTCGAAATCCGGAGTTGAATGGAGGATTATCGAGAACTATGGCCGTTCTTTATCCTCAGTCAAAATGTTCCCGGACGGAGCATCTTTTGCCGGGCCGGAGCATGCGCCATATCTGGAGTACCGGATTCTGGTACGTCAGGACGGGGAGTACACCTTGACCGCCTATCTTGCCCCGACGAACAATCTGTCACCGGTCAGAGGAATGAAATATGCGGCAGGTTTTGATGGCGAAACTCCGGTGATTGCGGACGCCCTGCCGCCGGACTATGAAGGAGGCAACCATGACAATGAACCTTGGTGCCGCGCCGTAATGGACAATATTCATATGCCTGTCACCCGTCATACGCTGACCCAAGGCGTGCATACTCTCCGTTTTTACGGACTCACTGCCGGCCTGGTTGTGCAAAAGCTGGTGCTGTCTGCTACCATGCTGCCCTATTCCTACCTTGGGCCGGAGGAGAGCTACAGTACAGGCCAGGCGAAGGTTCAGATGCGTTTTTTGATGTGATAGACAATGAGCAGCATTAGCGGGAAAACGATGGAATAGGTGAAGTCCCAGTCTACCCAGGAGGCGGGGACTTCTTTGACGTAGAAAATAATATCTTTTGCAATCAGATGGGTCAGCCCGTAAATCAAAAATGCCACCGGAAAAATTAGGGGACGGTATGATTTCAGCTTCAGCAGCTGGGCGGTCCCTAAGACAAAGGCGTAGAAGTAAAGCGCTGTTTTGAAATAGGTGCTAATAATCCATGTGGTAGCCATTAAAGCCTCAATCCGCTGCAGAAAATTGGCAATGTTGATTCTTTGGGCAAGAATATAGGCTGCATAGAAGTTGTGCTCGGAGAAATAAGCCCCAAGCACAGTCAGGGAAAGAAACAAAATAAGGTTCAGTCCAACCCCTCCGATGAGCAGGGCGATGAATATATCCCGGCTTGTATTGCTTTGTTTTTTGGCATAGGGATACACCATGAAGAATACGCATAATTCCCCAAACGGATAAAACACCCCGAAAAAGACTGTGTGCAGCATGTCAGGAAACGGTGTATTCATAATCGGATAGATCTGCTCTATACGCATATCGGGAATCAGCAGAGCGAGCAGACCGATCAGAAAAACCGTAAAGAACGGGAGGAAAATCTGGGCCGCCCGCCCCAGTGTTTCCAGACCCAGTCTTAATCCATACACCAGCAGAAAAATGGCCATGAAACGGATAACTCCCCCGGGGGTAGCCTCGTAAATCTGTGTGGACATAAAATCTTCAATTTCCCTGACATAGGTAGAGGCAGCAATGAGAAAAAAGATTAAATAACTCAGAGCTACCGCTCCACCCACCCATTTTCCTAAAATTTGTTGTGAAAGCTCGATAATTGTTTTATTAGGATCAATATTGGCTGTAGTTATCATCAGCTTTAGGGTTGCGAGACCCAAGGGAATACTAATGAGGCCTGCGATCCACGCATCTTCGTGAGCTCCTGCTGTCATTATCGAAGGATATACAAGCGCCATGTCCCCAATAAGAGTGAAAAGCCCGAGTACTATCATTTGAGCTGTACTGATCTGGTCCTTTTCAAGTCTCATTTGATTCCTCCGTATCTGCTGCAAGCACTCTTCAGCGTTTCAATATTATTTTCCTTAGCATGCAATATCCTTCCATAATTATGCACCCTAAACAAAATAGAGGTGGAATCGGGATAATTATCAAATTTCGCATCATACTAAGGACAGTTTGTTCACGAAAAACGGAGGTTACGTTATGGAGGATATCCTTAGAAGCCCATTGTCACACCGGCTAGAGGATAATCAGAAGCAGCTATCCCAATTGCTCGGGAAAAGCACCGATCTGATAATCAAAGAATTGCAGCTGGATCCATGTACGCAAATTGCAGTGATCTATATAGATGGTCTTGTAGACACGCAGGTGCTGCATAACTCTATTCTTTTTTCCCTTCAGGAAGGCTGTGCCCCGGAGCTGCTGAGGGATCTTGATGCCGGGCAGAAGTTTGAGCTTCTGCAGAAACGTATCCTAATCGCAGGAGATCTATCTGTTACTGATGATCTGAGACAATTTGTGTATCAGCTGATGTCCGGCAATGTGATGGTGCTGGTGGACGGAATACCGAGTGCCCTGCGGATTGGGCTTCCCGGGTGGGATGACCGGAATGTAAGTGAACCCAGCTCGCAATCGGTTGTGAGGGGACCGATGGAGGCGTTCACAGAGAATATGAGAACGAACACGTCATTGATCCGAAGAAAAATAAAAGACAGTCACCTGTGGCTCGAAACCTTCCAGATCGGCAAGGTGACGCAGACCAGCGTGTCCATTATGTATCTCACTAATCTCGCAAGCCCTGACCTGGTGCTGGAGGTAAAGCGCCGACTGGACCAAATAGATACAGACAGCATTCTGGAGAGCGGATATATCGAGGAATTTATTCAGGATAAGACTGCCACGCCTTTCCCGACGATCTATAACAGTGACCGGCCGGATACCATCGCGGCGGGGATTCTGGAAGGGAAAGTGGCGATTCTTGTGGACGGAACGCCGTTTGTCCTGCTGGTGCCTTGCTTTTTTGTCTCCTTTTTCCAATCTGCGGAAGATTATTATCAGCGGTCCGATATTGCCACCTTGCTGCGGTTTGTTCGCTTTCTTTCTTTTTTTATTACGATGCTTGCCCCCTCTTTTTACGTGGCGGTTACTACGTATCATCAGGAGATGATCCCTACTAGTCTGGTCATAAGCCTTGCCGCACAACGGGAGAGCGTCCCGGTTCCGGCTTTCGTAGAGGCGCTGCTTATGGAATTAACGTATGAGATTCTCCGGGAAGCGGGCGTGAGAATACCGAAGAATATAGGGCAGGCCATCTCTATCGTCGGTACGCTGGTCATTGGCCAGGCAGCCGTTGCGGCGGGTTTTATCTCATCGGCGATGGTTATTATTGTATCCATTACGGCTATTTCCAGTTTTGTCATACCGGAGTCGGGCATGGCCATTGCCGCAAGAATGATTCGTTTTGTATTTATCGTGCTGGCTGGTTTTATAGGATTGTACGGGATATTGTTTGGCGTGTTTTTGATTGTGCTGCATTTGGCAAGCCTTCGTTCATTCGGCATGCCTTATATGAGTCCACTCGCTCCATACGAATCGAAAGATCTGAAGGATTCGATCTTCCGCATTCCTTGGCCGCTTTTAAAGACAAGGCCGGCTAACTTGAAAGTACAGAATCTAAACCGTCAAGACACTTCCAAGGGGAAGGAACCGATTTATGAGCCCAATAAAAAGTAAAGTTCTTCCTCAGCTGCTGCTTGCCCTTCTCATTCCCCTGCTGCTTAGCGGTTGCTGGGAAAGAAAGGAATTAAATGAAGTAGCCTTTATACTGGGAATGGGACTGGATAAGGCGGAATCCGGCTACAGGATCACGATGCAGGTGGTTATTCCTTCTTCGATTTCTTCACAGACAGCTGGAGGAACGAGCGGCGGCGGGGTACCAGTGGTTGTATCCAGCTTCACAGTGCCCACGATCTATGAATCGGACCGGCAATACACTCTCATCAGTTCGAGAACCGCCTACAAAGGGCATATCCGCGTACTGGTGATCGGAGAGGAGCTAGCCCGGTCCGGTATCGCTGAGATACTTGATGTACTGAAGCGGAGCCGGGAGCCGCGAAATGATTACTACGTCATGGTCGCGAAAGGGACCACAGCGGAAGAAGTGCTGAAGGTTCTCACCCCGCTTGATAAAATACCGGCGAATAAATTGTTTAGTTCCCTGGACAAATCCTACAAGATATCAGCCAAAACAACTGCTGTCTCCCTTAACAAGTTCGTTGATGATCTGCTGTATGAAGGAATTAACCCGGTGTTGACCGGAGTGGAGGTGGTTGGCAATGCCAGTGAAGGCGACAAGATGAGCAATCTGGAACAGAGCGTACCTAAAGCCAGTTTGCTATACCGTAGCTTAGCTGTATTTAAGAAAGACAGGATGGTCGGGTGGTTAAGTGATAAAGAGACAATCGGCTATAATTACATCACCGATAACGTTGTCAAAACCTCAGGTAATGTAATAGGGGACGATGGCCGGCCTATTGTTATTGAAGCGATACGGACAACCACTAAACGGAAAATGAAGATGGTCGACGGCGAACCGCATATTTATATTCACGTAAAGGCGGAGGGCAATGTGCAAGAAGTTCTGAGCAAGGATAACCTGGAGGCGGAGAGTGTGATTAGACAACTGGAAAGGAAATCGGAAGAGCGGATAATCCTGCGGATGGAAACTGCCGTCAAGCAAATTATTGAGCGCTACAATGTGGATGTCATGGGCTTTGGACAGTTGATCTACCGTGCCAATCCTAAAGCTTGGGCCAGGCTGAAGCAGACAAAGGGGGACAATTATCTGAAATCGCTGCCTGTCCATTACAAAGCCACCATGTCGATTAACCGGATCGGTATTACAGACAAATCTTTTATTGACGATGTCAAGGAGTGAGCGAAATGCTGCTGCTGTTATTTCTGGCTATTGCGGCTGTCTGTATAGCCGTCGATGTGCCCTTGCTAAAGCGGGGAAGCAGGACCCGAGATTTGCTGGTCTGGGGTATGCTCTGGATCATGGGCCTTGGTGCGACTGTCTGCTTCTTGTACAGAATCAAAGTACCAAGCCCGCTCCTTCTGGTCATGCTGATCTATAGGCCCGTCAACAGCCTATTTGAATCATGGTTTTATTAAAATGCTGGCTTTTGTTTTTATTAATCCAATTAACCATGTCGGAATTGTTAAAACCTTTAGTAGATTTGGTATAATTAAGATATTTTAGGAATATGTATGCGCTTGATTAATTGACCATAGGAAAAAAGAGGACTATAATTGGTATAAAATGGTATGTTAAGGAGTGATATAGAAATTGCTGGAGCTGGATGGGATGAATGCGGATTCTTTGGTTGACATGCTCAAACTGTCATTTTCGTGGGAGAACTGGTCAGCCGTAATTGAAATTTCAGACAAATTATTTGAAATTATCGCCATCGCATATGAAACGTCTCAGTATAACACCAAGACACCTCAAAAATATCAGTTAAAAAGAAATATTGTCTACTATTTTGGGTATAGCTTATTAATGAAGGGTGTCGCTTACCAAAAGGTGGGACAATACTCAGAGTCAAGAAAGTGTATTGATCAATATAGTAAATTAAGTTGGATTAAGAACTTAGATGAAGAAGGCAAAGAGGAAGTTGAATTCTACAAAAACATGGCTAAAGCAAACGGCTATGTGATCGAATTACTTGAGGGAAATGAAGAAGTTTTGCAGGAGTATGTTGTTTTTTTGCAAAGTATAGGTAAGGAAGAATTGTTAAATGGAATGTTAACAGTCCTTGAGTCTGCAATAAGATACAACTATTCTGTTGATTGGGTAATTGATTTATTTAAAGATCAAATCGGGGAGATCGGCAGTAAGGAGAAAAGAGAAGATGTAAGAAGTTATATAGATTATAAATATTTACACGCTACATACTTGTATAAAAGGAAAAATATCGCTGATTCCATAAATTTGATTCTCGATATTTTAATACTCAGTGGTAAACTTGAAGATGGAACAGGCTTTCGGAAGTCCGTTGCATTCTACGAATTGCTCAGAAGTGAAGCTTCAGATTCGCAACATGAGATGCATCAAGAGATAATGAAAAATATCTTAGAGAGGGAGTTTTTGAACAATGAAAAAGACGATCTTGTTGCTGACAGCCGTATTAGTAATTAGTTCAGTCGTAGTTGTTACCTCTGCAAGCGCTAATAATACTCCGACGACAAATTCGTTATCCGTTAACAGCATTTCTCTCAATAATCATGGAACAGGACACTAATTTACTTTTCTTTTGATAAAGCTGTAAAATATTGTTGACCCTTAGAATATGATATCGAACGAAGACTCTACGCAATATGTAGGGTCTTCGTTCTATTACAATATGATTATAGATATGCATACAGCATTATTCCGACAACGCAGATCACAAGGTCATGATCCTATCTAACCAAAGCGGAGGATTCCCAGGAATTCTTCGCCTTCTGTTCCGGTGCAGGTTAGCAGTCTGACACTTCAACTGATATTTGTATAACATAGTTGTCCGGATTTTTTTCTGCCAAATAGTTGAGGAGGTCCACTGAGTAAGCACTCCCGGATACAGCCATTCCTTTGCTGCTTATATATTTGTTTATCATTGAGTACGTTACGGGCATTGTTTCATACGATCCTCTATGATTCATGATGACATAGCGTCCTTTGGGTTTGATGATCATCCGCTCCCCCGGAATCGGGGTCTTGAGCCTATTGGCAATATAATCTGCATAATAATCTCCCGACTCCAGGCGGTCCTTGCCTAAAATGGTCCAAATCGGGAACTCGCAATCAATAAAGTGATTCTCGCAATATTCCCGGTGTTCGCTTAATTTGTGAGCAAACTCCTTGTCACCATCGCCCTGTTGTAATTGTATGGCAATGAAATATTCCTCTTCACATTCCTCTATCGACAGCCCATCGTCTACCTTCCCCTGAGCTTGCTCCGTCATTTCAATAGCGCCTTTCAATAGGTTTTGCATCCTTTTAATTTTATTCCGCTCGACTTCCAGGACATCCAGCTTCTGTTTGAGTAGCTCCAGGAGCAATGGGGTGTTCTGATTTTGCATGAATCCCTTGATCTCCTGAAGTGAACTCCCCGCCTTTTTCAACACATTTATAATATCAAGCGTGTAAGATTGCGGAATGGAATAATAACGGTAGCCCTTTGAGTTGGTATATTCCGGTTTTAAAAGCCCGATTTCATCATAATGAAACAGGGTATGTTTGGTGACTCCGCAAGTTTTGGCAAATTCGCTGGTAGTAAGGTATTGATTGTGATTTTCCGGCATATGCAGTTCCTCCATCCGATTCTAGATGTGTTATATAAGTTGAACTTTAGATTTACCGAGCCGGCATAGAACGCAACTGCAGTGAATGTTTGGACTTCCGGGCGCTGTTGCCTCTAGGTAGTTCTTTAGTTCAAATTATATAGCTTTTAATTTTATCTTGAAAATCAGCGCTTGACTATAGGGTTACCCTATAGTTTAACGTTTGAAATGTAAAACATACTTTGTATTATTGGAGGAACAACATGTCTAAGTTCAAACGTTGGATAATTCTGGCTATCGTATCAAGCGCACTTTTGCTTATTGTGATGGATATGACCATCCTGTATACTGCATTGCCCAGCTTAACGCATGATCTCGGTGCGTCTGCGTCAGAAAAATTATGGATTCTCAATGGTTACTCTCTCGTTATGGCGGGTCTGCTTCCGGCGATGGGGACACTTGGGGACCGTTTGGGTTATAAAAAAATCTTCACCCTCGGGTTGCTCGTATTTTCTGTTGCTTCACTTACCGCAGCCTTTTCCCCCGTCCCTCTAGTATTGGTTGCAGCACGGGTTCTTCTTGCAGTTGGAGCGTCCATGATGATGCCTGCGACATTGTCCATTATCAGAGTTACCTTTACGGATGATCGTGAACGTGCACTCGCAATCGGTATTTGGGGCTCCATTTCCTCCGGCGGTGCAGGACTTGGTCCGATTGTCGGCGGGCTTTTGCTGGAACATTTCTGGTGGGGTTCCGTGTTTCTGATTAACCTGCCGATTGCGATCATTGCCTTGGCCTTAACGGTGATTTATGTTCCGCAACATGCTGGCAATAAAGATAAGAAATGGGACCTCATCGGTTCGATCCAAATCATGATCGCTATGGTGGGACTTATCTATTCAATTAAAGAATTTGCGCGGCGTGACGGGTCCATAACATTCGCTATAATGGGTGCAGTTGCCGGTGCCCTGGCACTGATCATCTTTATCCGTCGCCAGAACAACAGCAGCAGTCCGCTAATTGATCTTTCTTTATTCAAAATCACAAGATTCTCCACTGGTTTTATCACTGCCCTGGTTGGTGCATTTGCACAAATGGGGATTCAATATATTGTGACCCAGCGTCTTCAATTGGTGGAAGGTCTGACACCGCTCCAAGCAGGGTTGTTCACGATAAGCATCCCGGCTGCAGCTCTAATTGCCGGCCCGATAACGGGGGCTGTCATGCACCGTTTTGATGTTATCCGGTTGAAGAGCCTCTCTCTGCTGATTGCCAGTCTGGGGATGGCCATCTATTTAACGCAGTTTAATGCAGGTATAGCCGGGCAAATTGTTGGACTGGCTTTATTGGGTGCTGGATTGGGAGCAGGTATGACTGCAGCCTCTCATTCGATTATGAACTATGCCCCTTCACATAAAGCAGGTATGGCTGCGTCCATTGAAGAGGTTGCATATGAAATGGGGGGAGCATCGGGCATAGCTATCATCGGAAGTATGTCGGCGCTTGTGTATTCCTTGTCTATGAAAATCCCTTCGGGGCTTAAGGTGCCTGCGATTGTGAAGGACAGTCTGGACGAAGCACTGCTGGTTGCAGAGGGTTTGCCTTCTCCAGCTGCAGAAGCATTGAAAGAGGCAGGCCGTACTGCCTTTGACCACTCTTTTTTTATTATTCTTGCGGGTGTAGCTGTATTTTTGGCAGCAGCGTCGCTAATCGTCCGGTTAGCCGGAGGACGGTCCAAGGCTCATGATCTTTTAAAGCTTTAGTGCTGGGCACCAGGAGGTGAGGAGAGGGAAAGGGAGTAACGCAAAAAAGCCACTTCACGGTGTGAAGTGGCCCGAAATACCGTTCCTCTATTATTGACGCAATGTCTTTAGCGCTCCGCTCCAGGCCAGCACTTGATCAAGCATCGCGTTTACATTTGCGGTATGCAGATCAGCCGGTTTGAAGACTGTACCGTTCTCGAAGTCTGTGAACAAGGACAACAGTGGGTGTACCCGGACATCTGCTACCTGCAGTTCACCGAGAATTCCACGCAAGTGTTCAGCGGCGCGTACACCGCCTGCAGAACCATAACTTACGATACCTGCAGCTTTATTGTTCCATTCATCACGGGCAGAATCCAGTGCATTCTTGAGTGCTCCCGTAAGGCTGTGATTATATTCTTGGGCAATGAACACGAATCCGTCGAGTGTGGCAAGCTTTGCTCCCCAAGCCTGAGCGGGTGCGTAATCATCACTTTCACCAAGCAGCGGCAATTTGAAATCAGCAATGTCCACGATCTCATAGTTGGCATCTCCGCGTGCGTCTGCGATTCCTTTTACCCATTCACCTACTTGCGGACTTACCCGTCCTTGACGAGTGCTGCCGAGTATAATACCGATGTTTAACTTTGTCATTTGAATTACCTCCTGAGTGATTTCTTAGTTATAGTTTCTAATAACTTCTATGCGTTTATTATAGCATATTACTTTTTTAAAGCAAGTGGTTTTTCGAAACTATCGATTATTAAATTTGAACTGAAATTACTAGGCGTAATACAAAAAATCCGCCAAAACGGCGGATTCTGATGCTGCTTATTGATCAATCTCCATGTCTCTATAATATTCGTCTTTGAGCGTTTCCCAATGCTGTTTGTCTTCTTCGGTAATGGTTCTAAGCACTTTGCAGGGGTAACCCACAGCAATAACATTATCGGGAATATCCTTGGTGACTACGGCCCCGGAACCGATGATCACAATATCAAATGGACTCTGACGGCTATTCCCGCCGGTATTTATCCCGGTCTGCTTCCGTAATTTCGCGGATTACCCGGCAGGGATTGCCGGCTGCGAGCACACCGGAGGGAATGTCTTTGGTTACGACACTTCCGGCGCCGATGACCGTGTTGTCACCGATGGTCACACCCGGCAGGACGCTTACACCGCCGCCAATCCAGACGTTGTTTCCAACTGCAATCGGAAAGGCAACTTCCAGCCCTTGATTGCGCTGTTCCACGTCGAGTGGGTGCCCTGCAGTATAAAATCCGCAGTTGGGCGCTACGAATACATTGTCGCCGAAGGTAATCTTCGCGCCATCGAGCATTACACTGTTGTGATTGATATAGAAATTTTCTCCGATCTCAATATTATAGCCATAGTCGCAGACAAAAGGTTGTTCGATCAGGAACCGCTCTGCTGTGCTTCCCAGAAGTTTTCTGATGATTTCTTCTCTTCCTTCGGTATTTACCGGATGCAGCCGGTTGTATTCATAGCACAGTCCCTTAGCGTATAAACGTTCTTCGATCAATTCCTTGTCATAATTTGCATCGTACAATAAACCTAAATGTGATTTCTCTTTTTCTGTCATAACCATCTGATCTCCACTTCTTATCATTTTAGTGCCGTATATATGAGTCCACATTGCCCCAATTCAGAGTAGATGTCAACTTTGCGGCGGAGATAACGATTTCTATTTTATTCAAATAGGATGGAATTTACAGGTGAACTGATCTAGAATAAAAGTTGTGTACAAAACAACCGGAGCCATTAGAGCCGGATCTATGGAGAGGAGCAGTGTGAAATGAAGTATCGCAGATTGGGTGGAACAGGGCTTAAGGTCAGTGAAATCAGCTTGGGAAGCTGGCTGACTTACGGCGGTTACGTGGAACGTGAGAATGCCGTTAAAGCCATTGAAACCGCTTACGGATTGGGTGTTAATTTTTTTGATACGGCCAATGTATATGAAAAAGGAGCGGCGGAGAAAGTGCTGGGCGAAACTTTACGCGGATTTCCCCGCGAGTCCTATGTTCTGGCGACCAAGGTTTTCGGCGTTATGGGGGAGGGGCCCAATGACCGCGGATTGTCCCGCAAGCATATTACCGAGCAGTGCCATGCCAGTCTGAAACGGCTTGGGGCCGAATATGTGGACATTATGTACTGCCATCGCTATGATCCGGAAACTCCTATTGAAGAAACACTGCGGACACTGGATGATCTGGTCCGTCAGGGCAAGGTGCTCTATGTGGGTGTAAGTGAATGGACGGCAGCGCAAATGGCGGAAGCGCTCGCGGTCGCCGACCGTTACCTGCTGGATCATATCGTTGTTAACCAGCCTATTTATAATATGTTCGAACGTTATATTGAGAAAGAGATCATTCCGCTCGGCCAGCGCAAAGGAATCGGACAAGTTGTCTTTTCTCCGCTGGCCCAAGGTCTGCTGACGGGTAAATACAGCTCCGTCTCTGATATTCCTGAGGACAGCCGGGCTGCTAAGCTGGACTGGATGCGCAAAGGGATAACGGATGAGAAGATTGCCAAAGTGCGTCAGCTTGAGGGTGTTGCGGCTGAACTGGACATTTCTGTCGGCAATTTGGCGCTGGCCTGGATTCTGCGTCAGCCTAATGTGGCAAGCGCGCTGGTCGGTGCAAGCCGTCCGGAGCAGGTTGAGGAGAATGTTCTGGCCTCAGGCATAGAGCTCTCCGGGGATATTGTGAGCAAAATTGAGGAGATTCTGGGCTAAAGAGAGGAGCAGACAGAGATGAAGGTATTATTTATCGGAGGGACAGGATTAATTAGCGAGGCCGTCTCCAGACTGGCTGTTCAGCGCGGGATAGAGCTGTATCTGTTTAATCGCGGAGAGCGGGGCGAATTCGTGCCGGAAGGTGCGAAGGTGATCCAGGGAGATATCCGCAAGGGGGCGGAAGCCCGTGAAATGCTGAAGGGGTATGAATTTGATGTTGTGGTAGACTGGATCGCGTTCACTCCTGAGCAGGTACAGCTCGACATCGACCTGTTCACCGGCAAGACGAAGCAATATATCTTTATCAGCTCGGCATCGGCTTACCAGAAGCCGCAGCGGCATTATCGGATCACGGAAGAGACGCCGCTTATCAATCCATACTGGCAGTATTCACGCGATAAAATCGCCTGTGAGGAACTGCTGCTGGAAGCCCATCGCAGCAACGGCTTCCCGGTTACGATTGTCCGTCCGTCGCATACTTATGGCGTTACAGCGATTCCTGCAGCTTTGACGAGCTGGCAGCATCCCTGGTCACTGGTAGAGCGCATCCGCAAAGGCCAGCCCCTCGTGATTCATGGGGACGGAACCTCACTCTGGACGCTGACCCACAATACCGATTTTGCCAAAGGGTTTGTCGGCCTGCTAGGACATGCAGAAGCCATTGGAGAGGCTGTCCATATCACTTCTGATGAAGTGCTGAGCTGGAATCAGATTTATGCTGCCATTGGGGAGGCTGCAGGCAGAGAGCCGAAGGTTGTGCATATCTCCACGGATTTCATCGCAGCCCATACACCGGCGGGCACAGCGGATGGCCTGATCGGGGACCAGGCGGTAAGCAGTGTGTTCGACAACAGTAAAATCAAAAGGCTTGTACCGGATTACGAGGCTACGGTTCCATTCGCAGAAGGAGTGAAGCTGTCGGTGGCGTGGTTTGAGCGTCATCCTAAGCTGTGCTTGATGGACCAGGAATGGTCGAAGATGCTGGACAACCTGATCGGCAAACATGGCATTGATCCCAAGCTGCTTTCTTATTACGTCTAAACTTAAGCTCATAGGCTGCACATAAGCTCAAAAGACGGTGATTCCTAATAAGGATCACCGTCTTTTGTGGGGGATTTTGTTGCTTATACGTGCTGGTGTGAGAGCGTGGCATGAAACGGGGAATCTTGAATATACTCTCACTACCGAAATTCCCTTAAAAGGAGTCCTGGCCATGCCGACACATCCGTATGTCTCCCGTTTTTTTGTAAATTCCGATGCACGCCGTGAGAAGCTGATTTACGATCTGCCGGAATCCTGGTGGAGCCGCCCTTATGAATACGAGTGGTGTACAAACTTTATTTCGCCCCATGATGTGGTGCTGGATGCCGCTTGCGGCATTTCCCATCCGCTGAAGTTCTATCTCGCCGGATTCAGCGACGAGGTCTATGCCTGTGATCTTGATGCCCGCATCCTGTCAAGGGAAGCGATCCTCCAGAACATTGCCGATGATATCGGAGCCGAAGCGGCGCGGCAGGCGGGGGCGAGACGGACAACAAGTCTTCATCTGGCCCAGGCCGATCTCACCAAGCTGCCGTATGCCGATGAGAGCTTTGATACGATTTTTTGCATCTCGGTACTGGAGCATCTGTCGCTGGAGGATTCTGTGCGTGCGGTGCAGGAGTTCCATAGGACACTGAACGGAGAGGGCCTGCTGGTACTGACCTTTGATTATCCTACAGTCAATCTGCCGCTGATGAACGACGTGCTGCTGCAGTCCGGATTCCAGTATTGGGGGGAGACGGATTTCAATCTTCCTGAGGATGCTGTGCGTACAGATTTGTGGGGCGGGCTGAACTGTTTCAGAGCTGTGCTCAAAAAAGCGCAAATCTAGCAGGACTTTATACCCTTCTTTTAAGAATCTGCTTTCAGTATAGTAGAACAATATCTTATAAAAAGGGGCTAGAGTATTGAAAAGATTGGCAATCATTACAGTTATATTGTGCCTGCTTGTTCCCTCTTCTGCTGTATTTAGCAAAGGGGCAGCGGCGCAGGAGAACATCACACTTGCTTTTGCCGGAGATATTCTGCTGGACGGTTTTGTGGGCGAGCAGATTGCAAAATACGGGGTTCATTTTCCATTCACCAAAGTGGCGCCGGTCCTGCAGAAAGCGGATCTTGCGTTTGCGAATCTGGAGACACCGGTATCGGTTAGAGGGAAGGCGGCCGAGAAGACCTTTGCCTTCCGCTCCAAGCCGGAAACACTGGGTGGACTCAGCTATGCGGGAATTGATGGCGTGACCGTGGCTAACAATCATATCCTGGATTACGGGCAGAATGCTATGCTGGATACGTTGGTGCATCTGGACCGGCACAAGATCGGCCATACAGGTGCAGGCAACAATATTGAGGAAGCCTTCAAACCGTATATTAAGACTGTCAAAGGCAAACGGATAGCTGTGCTGGGCACAAGCCGCGTGTTAACCGGCACCTCCTGGTATGCCGGGAAAAACAATCCCGGAGCTGCTTCAGCCTACACTGCGGAGCCACTGATGGGTGCGATTAAGAAGTCGGCTAAGGACAACGATTATACCATTGTGTATATCCATTGGAACCAGGAGTTCAAGGACTATCCGGAGGACTACGCCCGGACGCTGGCCAAGCAAATGATCGACTGCGGCGCGGATATTATCCTTGGTGCGCACAGCCACAACCTGATGGGGATCGAATATTACAAGCATAAGCCGATCTACTATTCGCTGGGTAATTTTGTGTTCAACCGTTCTACGCGCGGAGGAGAGAAGACCCTGCATTCGATGCTGGTCAACTTTACAATCAGCGATAGCGGTGTAACCGGCAAAATTACACCGGTTAAGATTATCGTCGGACAGCCGAATTTTATGGGCAATGCCTATAATCAGGAGACTATCAAGCGTATGAACAAGCTGTCGTTCAATGCTGTCGTAGCGGCAGACGGTACAGTTACAGAGGATCTCTGACCTCAATAATATAAAGAGCATGTGATCGAGCCTAATGGCTAATCACATGCTCTTTTTTTGTCATATGAAGTTCAACACTATATTGAAATCAGCCCTTCACTGCCCCGGCGACAACGCCTTTAACAATATACTTCTGCAGGAAGATGAATACGACGATGGACGGCAGTACAGCCATTACCATGGCCGTCATCGCATATTGCCAGTCCGAAGTGTATTGGCCCACGAATGTATAAGCTGCCAGCGTAAGTGTCTTCGTATCCGGCGAGCCGTTGACCATAAGCAGCGGAAGCAGGAAGTCATTCCAGATCCACATGACGTCGATGATGACGATGGTCGTCGTTACCGATTTCAGCAGCGGGAAGATTACACTGAAGAACAGGCGGAAGCCGGAAGCCCCGTCGATCGTGGCGCTTTCATCGATTTCCAGCGGAATGCCTTTGACGAAGCCGTGATAGATGAATACGGCCAGCGGAGCTCCGAAGCCCCAGTACAGCAGACCCAGTCCCCAAGTGCTTTCGGACAGGTTCAGGTTCTTGGCAGTCTGCAGTACGGTCAGCATGATCGACTGGAACGGAATGAGCATCGGCATGATGCAGAGGAAGTAGATCACTCCGCTCCATCTGGATTTCGTCCGTGCAAGCTTATAAGCCGCAATGGACGAAATGAACACGATTCCCAGCAGGCCGACGCCGGTAATAATGAAATTGTTCAGGAACAATCTTGGATAATTGATGAACTCCCACACATAGGAGTAGTTGCTGAAGGTCAACTTCTTCGGCAGGGCAATAACGTCAGTCATGACCTCACTGAAGCTTTTCAGAGAGTTGATTACGGTCAGGAACAGCGGATATAAGAACAAAAGAGATAGGAGGACCAGAACAACTTCCAGAATGATCTTGCCCGCTTTGCTGTTGTTTGTTTTCATTATGCCTCAACCTCTCTTCTCTTGAAGAACGTAAGCTGGATGATCGTCACGACAAGCACAGCCAGGAAGAGGATGAGCGCTTTTGCCGTACCATATCCGTACAGATTGTTCTGGAAGGTATCCCGGTAAATATCATAAGCGATACTGTAGGTAGTTCCGCCAGGGCCGCCGCCGGTCAGCGACAGGATAACGTCGAACACCTTGATCGAGTTGGTCAGGGCCATGAATACCGAAATGGTGATAGATGGAGCGAGCAGCGGCAGAGTGATGCTGAAGAATCTTCTCAGCGGTCCGGCACCGTCCACGGTGGCTGCTTCCTTCAGGTCTTCAGGTACAGATTGCAGACCGGCAATATAGATGACGAGATAGAAGCCGACCGATTGCCATATGGAGACTCCTAAGATTGAGATGAAGGCCAGTCCCGGCGTACCTAGCCAGCTTAGGTCGAATATGCCCCAGCCTGTACTTTCTCCGAGGGAGTTGAAGCCTTGCATGAAGATGAATTTCCAGATGAAGCCGACGATAACAAGACTGAGGATATAAGGGATAAAGAAAGCCGCTCTCAGCCAGGAAGTCGTCTTCAGCTTCATGTCCAGAAGCACGGCCAGCAGGATGGCCAGCACGTTAACAAGTATGATGTAGAGCACCGCATATTTGATGGTGAACCACGCCGAATCGGAGAAGTTGGTATCTCCTGTGAAGATCTGCTTGAAATTATCCAGTCCGACGAATTTGGGATGTTTGGATATCCCGTTCCATTTGGTCATCGAATAACGGATGGTCATGGCAAAAGGAATGTAGAATGCTACAGCGATACAGATCAGAACAGGAAGCGTGAAAATTCCGAATTCTATTTTCTCACGCCATTTTCTGCCGAGTGTTTTTAACATGGAAGCACCTCTTCTTGTATTTATAGGGTGGGAGTAATGTGCCTGGCTTGCCACACATAACCATTCCGGTTAGTCTATATTGTGTATTATAGAGCAGACCCCTATACTCAAAAATGGATTTAAGAGTACAGTTAGGGGTAAAAAGGTGAACTGAAAAGAACACCAAAAAGATGCTGAAGCTGGAGAAAAGGGTCCTGGCATTTTGCGGAGGCCACCATTTCCGGTATTGAACCCTGCAAGCAAAGGAGGCCGCCGCACATCATTAGATCAATTCTGCATAAGCTGTTTGAGCCTTTACTGGAGCGGATTTCACGCCGTCTGGCGAATAAGCTGATTCTGCTGTTCACGACCATTATTATCCTGGTGGTTACTTCGCTGACGTTCATTTCCTATGGAATGCTGCGCAAGGAATCAGTGAACAGCAGAATAACGAGCACAAGCAACAACCTGCTGCTGGTCGGCCGTAATCTGGAGAGTTACCTTGACGGGATCGAGCAGCTGTCCCTGCCGCAAATCTCCTATGATGAGATTACTTATGCCATTATGCATGAATCGGAGGATTACGCCTCCAAGATGTATGTAGAGGATTATCTGAAGAACCTCTATTTTTCACGCAATGACCTGGAGGCCATAACCCTCTACGTGATTAAAGAGCAGAAGTATTATTATGTCACCAAAGAGAACTATAATATTACAATCCGGGTCGCCCAGCACCCCCCGATTGAGAATCTCACCTGGTATAAGCGTGCGCTGGCAAGCCCGTTTAACCGTTCTTATCAATCCTTTGTGCAGGACACTTTGGAACAGGATGACTATCCTATCAATACCGACAAAAGCTTCATGGGCTACCACAGGCTGCTCCGTTCGATCGCGTCCAGAGAACCGCAGGCGGTATTGTCCTTGTACTTCAACTCCAGCGTCACTGATGAGATCATGAAGGATATTCCGTTCAGCAGCGGAGAGCATTTGATGTATGTCAGCCCGGATAATGAGGCGTTTGTGGTGGATGACCGTGAATTTTATGCCAAAAGTGAAGCGGCAGGTCTGTTGGACCAGCTGACCCCAGCTCAAGGCGGACGGCTTACGTGGTCGGCTGATGAACAAAAATATCTGGTGATCTATGACATTAATAAAAAAGAGGGCTGGAAGCTGATCAAGCCGATTCCCTACAAAGAAATTTACGAAGCGGCGACAACAACACGTAAATTAAACTACTTCATTGGCCTGCTGTTTCTGATCGTCTCGGTGATCCTTGTCAGCTTCATCTCCAACAGGATCACAAATCCGCTGAAAAATCTGTCGCTGCAAATGAAGCGGTTCAGCACCGGCAGCTTTGATGCCGAGGCACAGGTGGAGGGCAACGATGAGATCGCGTATCTCTCACGCCATTTCAATAAGATGGTGGAGAAAACCAATGAACTGATCAATGAACGCTATAAAATGAAAATCGTCGAGAAAAACGCGGTGCTCAAAGCGCTGGAGGCGGAGATTAACCCGCATTTCTTATATAATGCCCTGCAGGCGATTTCTACAAAGGCATTAAAGAACAACAATGACGATATCGTCGAGATGGTCGATAATCTGGCTTTGACGTTGCGATATTGCATCAGCGGCCGTGATGTTGTTGCGGCCAGGGAAGAGCTGAGGCATATTGAACGCTATTTGGCGCTACAGAAGGCCCGTTTCGGGAGCCGGATGCAGATCGTCTACGATTGGGACGAGACCTTGATGGAGCTGAGTATTCCCAAGCTGTCCATTCAGACGCTGGTGGAGAATTGCATCAAGCATGCGCTGGAGAGGGTATCCTCTACAGTCACGATCAGGATTGAGGCGCGGATTACTCCAACCTATAATGTGATTTCTGTACTGGATGACGGACCTGGTATTAGCGGGGAACGGCTTGCGGAAGTGCTAAGCTCGTTGCAGATCCAGTGGGAGGAATTTGGAGGAGACCTGTCCGATGACGGGAATGAAAGCATCGGGCTGAAAAATTTGAATACACGGCTGAAGCTCTTATATGGAGAAGAAGCGGGTCTGGCGATCAGCAGTAATGAGCACGGAACGGCAATGGAAATGCAATTACCGCGGGGAGGACTGGGACAACATGTATAAAGTACTGATCATAGATGATGAAGAGCCGCTGCGCGAAGCCATCAACATTCTGGGGGACTGGAAGGGACTAGGGGTAGATCAGGTGCTGGAGGCTACGGACGGCAACGTTGGACTGGCCATGCTGCGGCAGCACAAAATAGATATCGCGCTTGTCGATATGAAAATGCCGGAGCTGAACGGCAGCCAGCTGCTGCAAATCGCCGAGCATGAATTTCCGGATCTGCTGCTCATTGTTATCAGTGGTTACAATGATTTCGAATATACCCGGCAGGCGATCCGTTCTAAGGTTGTCGACTATTTGCTGAAGCCGGTTAACCGGAATGATCTGAATAGCGCGCTGCGTAAGGCCGTCGACCTGCTGGAGGCAAAACGCAAGAAAGAAAGCGAATTTATCAGCCGGAACATCACGCTGAACATGTCCATTCCGAAGCTGAAGGAGAAGATGTATCTGTCGATTATCGAGCGCAGCTTCAAGAACCAGTCTAATGAAGCCTTTTTGCCGCTGATCGGCGCAGATACACCCGGCCATTTTTTTGCTGTCGGGATTGTCCGGCTGCTTAATCTGGAGCAGGTCCGCAAGGGAAGATTTCATGAAGACCGGGATCTGATGCATTTTGCCGTAACGAATGTCATCAATGAGAACAGCGGCGGGGATTTTGAAGCGTTCAGCTTCGTCAGCCCCCGGGCAGAGCGTGAATTTATCGCTATCTTTACCATGAAGGGCGGTTACGGGCAGGATGCGGCCTTTCTATCCCTGCATCATATGAAAAAGGCCGCTTCGACTTTGAAGGAGCTGTTCGGAATTGCCTGTGCAGGAGGCATTGGAGAGCCTTATAGCGATTGTATGGATATCGCACAGTCGTATGACACCGCCAAAGCGTCACTGGACGCCATTGATCTGCTGAATCTAAAGAGCGGCATCGTTGCTGCCGGTGCAGGTGCCAAACCTTCAGTTAAGGACAGCCCTTCGCTGACTGCCCGGATGCCGCTTATCCGCAATATTCTGGAGAGCGGAAATGTGAATCATGCCAAAAGCATTCTGTGTGAATTCACCGGACAATGGCAGTCTTCCGGGCATTTCAGCCTCGGTGCAGCTGACCGGACGATTCAGGAGTTCATTATTTTGCTGAACGATATCGCCAAGGAACTGAATGCGGTTCCTGAACGGCTGCGCGGCGGCAAAGATAAGGGATTGCGCGGGCTGGGGATCGCCGGTGATTTTGCCTCCTTTGAGCAGTTTGAAGGCGTACTGAATCATATTCTGGATGTCTATGCCGGTGAAATCGGCAGATCCCTTGCCGGTAACCGCGGCAATGTGCTGGAAAATATTAAAGCATACATTGATAACCACTATTTCGAGAATATTAAAATATCGATGTTCACGGATAAATATTTCCTGAGCAGAGAATACTTGATGAAGCTGTTCAAGGCCCAATACAGTTACGGCATTCATGAGTATGTACAAAAGGTAAGAATGGACAAGGCCAAGGACCTGCTGTTTGATCCTGCCCTCAAAATCCAGGATATCTCCGAGATGCTGGGCTATAAGGACAAAAACTATTTCAGCAAGGCGTTCCGCAATTATTATGACTGTTCACCTTCTGAATTCAGGCTCCTTTTGCCCGGGGTAGAAAAGTGAAACGGTTACATTAGCCCACTTTTTTACCCTCATAAGTTCACTTATGTACATTCTTATCCTTTTTCTTTTTATTTAGAATAGCAACAAGACCACACAAGATGCATAAGAAAAAGGGGGCAACATCATGTTAAAACGATTTATGGGACTATCTGCAAGTCTGCTGCTCGTCGGCGGTCTGCTGGCCGGTTGCGGCGGGAACAACAATAATGCCGCTACTAATAATACGGCTGGTACAAACGGGACGGATAATGCTGCCACAACTGATTCTTCCAAGCCCGTAACGATTAATATGTTTACCGCATCTCCGGAGTACACCGATGCGTTCAATGCCTACATCGCAGAATACAAAAAGGTTAAACCGAACGTTACCATCAACCTGGAAATTATGCAGGCTGACTACAATACGGTACTTAAATCGAAAATTGCTGCCGGCAGCACTCCTGACGTGTTCCAGACGACAGCCGGTGGAGATATTGATACCTTTGCTGAATACAGTGCCGATCTTACGAATGAGCCGCTTGCGGCAGCGATGACCGATGCAGTCCGCTCCAATATGAGCTCTACCGACGGCAAGGTGCTGGGACTCCCGGTGAAAGGCAACCTGTTCGTACTGATGTACAACAAAAAGCTGCTGTCTGATGCCGGAATTACAGAAATTCCAAAGACAACCGCCCAACTGGATGATGCGATCACCAAGCTGGAGGCAAAAGGCATTACACCGTTCGCCAATGCCTACAAAGAGTGGTGGGTATGGAAGCATATCTTCCAACACTTCGTGGATGCGGCTGCAATTGATGCCGGTACGGATGCCAAAACGCTTGTAGCGGATTTCATCGCCGGAAAGACGACCATCAAGGATCACCCGGTGCTGTACAATAACTTCTTTAATTACATTGACACTACAGTTAAGCACGGTACGGACAAGCCGCTGGAGCGCGACAGCAATGCTCAAGTCAGCGACTTCGCTCTTGGCAAAACCGCATTTATGAACGGTAAGGGCGCATGGGATGAAGAAGCCATTAAGAAAATCACACCAGATTTTGACCTTGGCATCGCCGGCTACCCTGTCAGTGACAAAGCGGAGCAGTCCCAGATTATTACCGGTGCTGACCAGGCGCTGCGTATCAACAAGGATTCTGCTGTAGTTAAAGAAACTATTGAGTTCTTCAACTGGCTGTATACTTCTGAGTACGGAAAAAACTGGTTCTCCACCGTGGCTAAGGTAATCCCGCCAATCAAGGATGCTCCAATGCCTGACCTGCAAATGCCTAAGGAAATGGAAGAAATCCTGAAGACGGAGAAATCCGGCGACCTGTCAGTCAACTACTCTCTGGATACCTTCCACCAGAAATTCGGTGAACTGATGCAGGCTTACATCGGCGGCAGCAAAACTAAGGATCAAGCGATCAACGAAATTCAGAAAGCCTGGATCCAATTCGGATCGGCTCAATAAAACATTTCGATGTGGGACGGTCTCGAAGGTAAGATTCATTTACCGGGGGGCCGTCCCTTTATTGTTGGCGGGAGGCGGTGAATGCCGTAACTGCGGTGAATGTTTGGATTTCCGGCCGCTACGCTCCTCCAATTCCAAAATTCCCCTCCGTTACTCTTTCACCGCTGGGAGTTTATTTTGTAGTTGTAGAGCGCGAATAGTTACGAATACAAAAACAGAACTTATAATCAGGAGAGACACCAACATATGGCAGGAGGCTAAATTAAATATGGACAACAAGATCATTGAAATCGCCGAAAATGGACTTTATCTTACGATTGAAATTACAGCGGAGCAGGATGTCCGGCTGCTGCACTTCGGAGCGTCACCTTTGGAAGCCGGGGCTATCGCCGACAAGAATAAACCGGGCTTCCGGCTGCTGGAGCTGCAATTGTCGGGCGAAGACCGCGCCGAATATCACGGGCGCACACACCGGGCATCCTATCCGGGGCTCCGGATGGTATATGCCGGGCACAGCGACACGGTGAATGCTCTGGGACGCAAGCTGGAGCTGACCTTGACCGATCACGTCACGGGAATTCAGGCGGTACAGCATTTTCAGTTCTATAAGGGCGTGCAGATTGCCCGCAGCTGGACAGTGCTGAAGAATGCCGGTGAAGCCGAGGCGGCAGTGGAATACATCTCGTCATTTGCTCTTACAGGTGTAGACAAGGAGGGAAGCGGCGACCGCAATGACAAGATCGAGGTAACCCTCGCGCATAGCGGGTGGCAGAGTGAGCTGCAGTGGCGGACCTACCGGCTGCCTGAGCTCGGGATGTCCCATCTGGCCGACCGCGGCTCGAAACGGATTGCCGCAAGCAATACAGGTTCCTGGTCGGCGGCAGAATTGCTTCCCATGGCTGTGCTGCACAACAAGGAGAGCGGGACAAGCCTGTTCTGGCAGATTGAGCATAACGGCTCCTGGCATTGGGAGCTGACGGATCAGTATGATCAGCTTACACTGCTGGCCAGCGGGCCTACAGAGCATGACAACCACTGGTGGCTGAAGCTTGCTCCGGGTGAGGAATTCACCTCGGTACCTGTAGCTGTGGGTGCTGTACAGGGAGGATTCCAGGGTGCAGCGGAACAGCTTACGGCGTACCGCCGGATTATCCGCAGACCCAATGAGGATAATGAGCTGCTGCGGATTATTTTTAACGACTATATGAACTGCCTGTGGGGAAGCCCGACGACGGAGAAGCTGCTGCCCTTAATCGATGCCGCCGCCGATGTCGGCTGTGAATATTTCTGCATCGATGCCGGCTGGTATGCGCCCGGTGAGTGGTGGGATGGTGTAGGACAGTGGGAGCCTTCCAGTGAGCGGTTCCCGGAAGGGATTAAATATGTGCTGGACTATATCCGCAGCAAAGGAATGATTTCCGGACTATGGCTGGAGCTGGAGGTTATGGGCATCAACAGTCCGAAGCTGGCGGAGACCGATGACAGCTGGTTTTTCATGCGGCATGGCAAACGGGTCAAGGACCGCAGCCGCTATCAGCTCGATTACCGCAGCCCGAAAGTTATTGAACATGCAAACGGTGTTATTGCCCGTCTGGTTGAGCAGTACGGCGTAGGATACATTAAGATGGATTACAACATCAATGCAGGGATCGGAACAGAGACGGCTGCGGACAGCTTCGGCGACGGACTGCTGCAGCATAACCGCGCCTATCTGGCCTGGCTGGACAGCATCTTTGTGCGTTATCCAAATCTTGTGATCGAGAACTGTTCCAGCGGCGGCATGCGTATGGATTATGCGATGCTCAGCCGGCACAGTATCCAGTCGACCAGCGACCAGGAGGATTATGTACAGTACGCGGCCATAGCCGCAGGCTCGCCGGCGGCACTGACACCGGAGCAGTCGGCGGTCTGGTCATATCCGCTGCGCGAGGGCGATGATGAGGAAGTCATCTTCAATATGGTCAATGCGCTGCTGCTGCGTGTGCACCAGAGCGGACATTTGGCAGAGCTTGAGCCCCGCCGCAGGAAACTGGTCAAGGAAGCACTGGATTATTACAAAACCATCCGCAGCGATATCCCGCATGCCACGCCTTTCTGGCCGCTCGGCCTGCCGGATAGCGGGGGCGAATGGGTGAGCCTCGGGCTGCGGCGCGGGGAACGCAGGTACGTCGCGGTATGGCGGATTGCCGGAGAAGCCGAGAATGTCCAATTGCCGATAGAAGAGCTGAAGGGGCTTGAACCAGCCATCGCCTGTGCCTATCCGCAGCAGCATGACTTGGCCTGGAATTGGAATAAATCAGCAGGAGTATTGACGGTGGCCCTCCCACCAGGAAAAACAGCGAGATTGTTTGAGATTACTTCGTAAAGTTCGTAAAGCTTGCAGCCAGGGCCGGCTCCCCCTCAACCTGATTCTTGGGGAGCGGCTGCTGGTTCTTTTTTGTACATATTGAGGAAAGACTAAAATACAAATTCCGGAAGCCGATATATTAAATGGATGATTCAGGAAAAAAGAATAAAGGAGTTGGTTTAATTTGTTGAATGTAGCTCCACTCAGCAGCCTTAATCGTGCGGGGGCAACAATGGCAAGCCAGAAAAGTCAGAATTCAGGGATTTCTTTTCAAGATGCATTATCGACAACGAATTCGGAAGCAGTTTTGACGGAATTGGAAAATAAATTCGGCATTAAGATCAATGTGCAAGCTATACCCAAGACCGAAGAAGCAGTAAAGAGTGTGTATTCCCATAGTGTTGGCAAAGGAAATGTTACGATCGCTCCCAATATACTGAATCAGTCGGCAACAGATCCACAATTGCAAAAAAAAGTAGAAGATATCATACAGGACCATTTTGCGTCCAGCGCTAATGATAAACCGGGTGATGCCAGCGGGGTAATTATACATCCGGATGGAACAGCTACGTTTTGGGTTATTGGTGATTATTTGACACCTGCCGAGCGGGAAAAGATTCAGAAAGAAGTAGAGGCAGACCAAAAGAAGAAGGCGGAGCAGTTGGACTTGTTGAGTAAATTAGGCAGCAGCACGCTCCTCTCACAACTCGGGTCATTTACAGAGACCTCCAGTAGTGGCGAAGAAGCAAATAGTGTGTATCTAAATAGTGTGCGTCAAGCCAGTCTGGATTCAATGCTGTGGAAAAAGGATCTGTTTAAATTAATTGATTAATAACTTCTTGGATTATGATAACCGCCTAGGTCAACGCGTTTATGACCATTTAGGCGGTTTTTTGCTATGCCATTTGAATCTTCATTCTGTCAGTCCCCCCGCAAATTGACTCCCGGATTCATTCTATTACTTACAATTAATAAAATTTAATTTAACATTTTTCCATAAAAAACTGTCAATGGTAGCCGTTTTCGGCTATTATAATGTATAAACTTCGAATATTTTGTCGAATCGACTCTAGATTATAACGAATAATTTGTCGATAAATATCAAAAGTTGTAGAAATAAAATTGACAGGAAAGAAATAGCACTTTAAAATGCAGATATAGCGTAATCATTACTACTATTTAGAAGCTATGATAGCTTTTAACTCAAATGATTATATAAAGTGTTTATTTCAAGGGAGGATGCATAATGATGAAAGCAACAGGTATTGTAAGAAAAGTAGATGAACTGGGACGTATCGTGATTCCGATTGAGCTTCGCAGAACAATGGGAATTGACATAAAAGACCCACTGGAGATCTTCGTTGATGGTGAAAAAATCATTCTCAGAAAATATGAGCCTACCTGCATCTTCTCCGGAAGTGCCGAAAACCTGATTAACTTCAAAGGTAAAATGGTAAGCAAAGATGTTCTTGATGAATTGATTTCGAGTTTTGACCATATCTAATTTTTTTCCCTAACCTTACAGATTCCAATGACAGCGGGGGACCGGTGGCAGACACGTTGCAGTGTCCGCCAGCGGTCCCCTTTTGTTAATCTCGACTCCATAGACAATACACGCTGCTTTCCTATATCATAAAGGAATGTAACTTAGAGCTGCATGCGCAGAGCAGAGATCACTCGCAAAACAATTTGGAAGGGATGAGTCACCTGATGCTAAAGAAACCGGAAGCAATTGTATTTGATATGGATGGAACGTTGTTTCAGACGGAAAGCCTGTTATTGCCTGCTTACCATAAAATGTTCGATATCCTGCGGGAAGAAGGGCTGCATACCGGGCCGACTCCGCCGGAGGAACTTATTCTTGGCAGTCTTGGCATGCTGCTGGAGCAAATTTGGAAGAATGTAATGCCGGATGCCGATGAAGCTGTACACCGCCGGGCGGACGAGCTGCTGCTGCAGCTGGAGGTTGAGGGATTGGAGGCAGGCGGCACCCTGCTCTATCCAATGGTTAAGGAGACCCTTGCCGCACTTCATGAACGTGGAGTCAAGCTGTTCGTGGCCAGCAACGGGTTGGAGGATTACATCCACAGCATCGTTGTTGTGCATGAGCTGAAGGATTTGTTCGAGGGCTTGTACAGTGCTGGTGGACAAGGCACTGCGACCAAAACCGAGCTGCTGCGCATTCTGCTGGACAATCACGGGATCAGCAGCGCGTGGATGGTTGGGGACCGTTCCTCCGATGTGGAGGCCGGCAAAGGAAACGGACAGACCGTAATCGGCTGTGCCTATGCAGGCTTCGGACGTCAGGATGAGCTGAAGGGCTCAGACGTTATTATTACTTCTTTCGATGAATTAATCGGATTGTACGACCGGGCCGAGTAACGGTTAGAAGCAGGATGCGCCATTCCTGGTACATCTGCAATTCAAGCCTGCCTACAAATACCCCTTGCTCCGCGGTGCTGCGGACAAGGGGCGTTATTTTTCTACTCTGGAAAAGATTAAGTTCTTCGGCGGTTTGCCGGACAAAACGCCTGGAAAAATAGGTTGATAACCTATCTATTTTGTGATTTAATGCAGTAGTACTGTTAAATCTTTTGGATCGGACCGGAACGCACTAACCTGCGTTTTTTTACTGTCCTGTAACCCTTCGGGTGCGGCGTGAATATATTAATTGGTACTGAGGTGAATCTGTTTGGTTAGATTGTCTGTGGTCGTACCGATTTATAATGAAGAAGGCAATATCCGGGAGCTTCACCAGAGCATAACGGATGCGGTGCAAGACAAGGTGGACAGCTATGAAATTGTGCTAGTCGACGATGGCAGCAAGGATCGGACCGCCTTGATTCTGGATGAGGTTGCACGGTCTGACAAGTCGGTGAAGGTCATTCATTTCGAGAAACATTGCGGGCAGACGGCGGCTGTCTGGGCGGGCATAAGGCAGTCCAGGGGAGAGCTGGTCGCGCTGATGGATGCCGATCTGCAAAGCGATCCGCGTGATATATTCAGGCTGATGCCCTTTATCGGCAGAGTGGATTTTGTGAACGGCAAACGGGAGAACCGGAAGGATACTTTTTTGAAAAGGATATCCTCATGGATCGGCAACGGAGTAAGAAATTGGCTTACGGGCGAAAGGATCCAGGATTCTGTATCTCCCTTAAAACTTATGAGACGGGAAGTGGCGGACAGCTTCTTTTTATACAATGGCATGCACCGTTTTTTGCCTACACTGGCCAAGATGAACGGATTTACAGTCATCGAGGTTACAGTAACGCATCAGGAGCGAAAACACGGACATTCCAAATATGGTGTGCTCAGTCCGGCAATTACAGGGTTCGTAGACGCTGTTGTCATAGGTTGGCTAAAAAAAAGGGTCATCCGGTACCGCATCAGATCTATCCCTAATCCGGATTAACGAGAAGCTTTCTGAAATCGGGAGGAGGTGCGGCGGCTGGCCAAGTTTTTAAAGAAAGGGATAGAGTCATTATGAACAAATTCGATATTAAAAATAAATTATACAAGCCTATAGTATTATTCAGCTTAGTTTTGCTTATAAAGAGTGCAGTTGCCTGGTTTGTCGTCTTTAACGACGGTCCCAACTGGAGCATGGTGTTAACGGAAATACCCTTTTTCATCATTGTGTTCAGTCTGATTGAATGGCTGGCCTCGAAGCGGAAGATATTGTACTACATGATCGCCAATCTGCTGATTACGGTTATTTATTTTTCCGTTCTGATGTATTACAAATATTACGGTGTGATCGCTACATATCATGCTTTGCAGCAAGCGGATAAAGTCACTAAGGTAGGAGAGAGCACGTATTCTCTGATCGCCCCCTATTACCTGTTTATCTTTGTGGATATTATTTTCTTCCTCTTCTTTATGTTCCGTCCCAAATATATTGCAAAATGGAAGGAACGAGGTTTGAAGCGCATGAACCGGGCAGTTCTGCTGGTCATCACGGCCGTTTCCATCGGACTCTGCTTCTTTAGCATCTGGCCTAATCATGCGAGCATGAATGAGATTAAAAAAGCGGAGAGCATGGGGATTCTCAATTACGAGCTGTATACCCTGTTTGCGGATACCACTGAGGACGAGGAGCTTATTGACAGTAAGGAGATTACCCAGCAGGCGGTCAATGAGCTGAAAGGAATCCAGGAGCCGGCAACACCGCAATTTTATGGGGCTGATAAAGGCAAGAACTTGATTGTGGTGCAGATGGAGTCGTTCCAGAGCTTCCTGCTCGGACTAACCATTGACGGCCAGGAGATCACTCCAAATCTTAATAAGCTGGTACAAGAAAACACGTATTTCAATAATTTTTATACGAATGCGGGCCAAGGGACAACTTCGGATGCGGAGTTTGTGGTGAACACCTCTTTCTACGTTCCCAAGAATGAGCCGGCTACCTCTTCGGCGTATATGGAGAAATCTGTGCCGAGTTTGCCGAAGCTGCTAGCCTCGAATGGCTATGACACGGCAACCTTCCACACCAATAGTGTGGATTTCTGGAACCGCAAGGAGTTATACAAAGCGGTAGGCTTTGACACCTATTATGACCAGGCCTTTTTTGGCGACGATGACCATATCGCCTTTGGCGCATCGGATGAAGTGCTGTTTGCCAAAACAGTGCCGCAGCTTTCCAAGATGGATGCCGGGGATAAGCCGTTTTATGCGATGGTGATTTCGATGACCGCCCATCATCCATACCATATGCCGGAGGATAAATATAAGATGGAGTTGCCGGAGCGCTTCGAGGGAACGCTGCTGGGCAATTATATTCGCGCCCAGAATTACGCGGATTATGCGATGGGGCAATTTCTTAAGGAACTGAAGACAAGCGGCCTGTGGGATGACAGCCTTGTCGTCTTCTATGGCGATCACCAGGGACTGCCGATGTACACGCTTGGCAGCGATGAGAAGGAACTGATCAATGGACTGGTCGGCCATGAATATGGCTACACCGATATGTTCAACATTCCGTTCATCGTACATTCGCCGAGTGCTAAACTGCCTGCGGTAATGGATCACACGGGCGGCCAAGTCGACATCTTGCCGACGGTGGCCAATCTGCTGGGAGTATCGGTTCAGAATCAGCTGCATTTTGGTGAAGATCTGTTTAATCAGCAGACTAACCTGCTGCCGGTCAGACATTTCCTGCCGACAGGCTCGTTCATTAACGACAAGAGCATTTATGTAACAGGAGATGCCTACGCGGACGGTACCAACTACAGTCAGCTGGATAACTCCAGTCTTGAGGGCGGATCTACAGAAGCGCAATTTGATGCTGTACAACGTCTGCTGCATCTGTCCAATAGCTATATTTTACAGCTGCCGGACCTGGAACAATAATCAAAAGCACAAAGTATAGGTTGTCAACCTACGCTTTGTGCTTTTTTGTACACTCTAGTAGCCATCCGGCTGATTCTGTATTTGTTCAAAATAGGCATGTACCCTGTTCAGGAGTTCAATTAAAGTTTCACTTTGCTCCTGGCCCAAATAATCGACCATGCCTTTAAACATCTCCCGGATCTTGGCGACGGCTTTATCTGCGAGCAGCTCGCCTTTTTCCGTCAATACAATACTGCTGATTCTCCGGTCCTGTGAATCGCTGGTGCGCACAACAAAACCTTGTGACAGCAGGCTGTTCACCATCTGCGTAATCGTAGGGGAAGTTACCTTAAGCAGCTTGCTGATCTCGGAGACAGTCAGTACCTGCTTGTCCGCTTTTGTATTGCGGAGTCTGATCGTGATCAGCAACCGTATTTCACTGGGCTTTAGCCCAAACATCGTTAGCTTCTGCCAATTCATCTTGGAGAATTGCTGAAAAGCCCCCAATAATTCATCCACATGTTCATACCTGTCTTCTTTCACTAATACACCTCATAAGCTTATTTACCTATTATTATAGCCCAGATTTAATCACTTTAGGAGTCAATAAATATACTCAGAATTTATAGCAAGGTTCGACAATTTCCGTATAAATGATTTGCTATAATGCCTTTAAGAAACGAGAGGTGTTTTTAGAATGAGCTATATTAAGTGGATTCTGAAGATCGTACCTATACTTTTCATTGGGAAATCAGGAAAATTATCAAAAGGATAGGAAGATGTTTTAATGAAAAAGTTCATATTCTTTATAGTATTTTGTATGTGTATCTTGTTTTATCCTAATACAACTACTGCGATGAAGTATACCTATCTAAAAACAGGACAGCTAGGTCTTATCAGCATTTCTGAAGGTGAATATATGGATTTTCAGTACGACAACAATGGAAATATGATCGGAAGGAAAAGCTTAACCTGCAAAAGTTCTGAGTTCAAGCTAATCAATGTAAATAGTAATAAAGCTTTGGATGTTTTTGCGGGGAACACAAGCAACGGTACGAAAATACAGATTGAGGAAGATAATGGGACCGATGCGCAGCGCTGGCTGATTTGTAATGCACCAAATGAAACCTATAAATTAATCAATGTGAATAGTGGAAAAGCGCTTGATATTACAGGAGGAAAAACGGCTGAGGGTACATCAGTTCAACTTTGGGATGATAATGGAACCGAGGCTCAGGCATGGCGTATGGTGGATAACGGTGATAGCTCCTATACACTTTTAAATGTATACAGTAATAAAGTGCTTGATGTAGCAGACGGGAGCGTGAGCAACGGATCAGCTGTTCGGATATGGACATCTAATGGAACATCGGCACAGAAGTGGAGACTGGTCAAGGCAATTTCTAATGGAGCTGAATTCAAAGTGTTGAATTATGGAAATCAAAAAGCGTTAGATGTCACTGGAGGAAATACTGCTGATGGCACTCCGGTACAAATTTGGACAGATAATAGTACTGCCTCTCAACGATGGCAGGTGTTCGATACAGGAGGCAACAAGTATAAACTGATTAATGTAAACAGTGGGAAGGCGCTTGAAGTGTCTGGGGGAGGCACAAACAATGGATCAGCTGTACAGGTATGGACAGATAATGGAACGGCTTCTCAACATTGGACAATAATTGAGAATGAAGATGGCTCTTGTACACTGAAGAATGTAAACAGCAACAAGGTGCTGGACATACCCGGAGGAAGCAGTGCGGATGGAACACGCTTGCAGATATACACAGACAACGGAACATCCTCTCAAAAATGGAAGCTAGTAAAATGAAAAGCAATAGTCTTAACTTAGCCCGTTATTCCTTATTTTAATCACCTACAACCAATCATAGAATCTTGGAGGAACTTTCTTGAAGAAATCAACAATAGTGACCATGTTTGTCAGTGTGCTTTTAACTCTTTTTAGCTTTAATGCTCAGACTTCAGCGGCTGTGGGACCGGAGGGG
>NZ_JBOFBG010000030.1:0-86816 GCF_051594305.1 Paenibacillus sp. IHBB 3054
CCCGAAGTATAGACGGAAAGAAATATATAATCAAGTAAGGAAAGATTTAATCGAAATCTTCAAGCGTTTATGTAAATACAAAGGAGTCGAGATCATAGAGGGACACATGATGCCAGATCACGTGCACATGTTGGTCGCGATACCGCCGAAGATCGCCGTGTCCACGTTCATGGGATATCTGAAGGGAAAAAGTTCGCTCATGATCTTTGAGAAGCATGCTGGACTAAAGTATAAGTATGGGAATCGAAAATTTTGGGCGGAAGGATACTACGTGAGCACCGTGGGTTTAAATGAAGCCACGGTAGCCAAATACATCCGTGAACAAGAAGCACATGACCAAGCCATAGACAAATTGAGTGTAAAAGAATACGAAGATCCATTCAGTGACAAAAGGAACAAAAAGAAATAAGCCCGTTTAACGGGTAAGTGAAGATGACAAATTACACTGAGCCTGAACAAATGTGTGGTTAGGCTAGCGTCTTTAGGCGCAGTTTGGCAACAAGGGGTTATACCCCTAGAGCAAACCACCCGTTGGACGGGTGGTCCTGATTTGCCCGCGTGCCCGGATAAGCACGCATTTTCTAGTTGGTGAAGGCCGTGGAGCGGGAGGGGTCAATCCCTTGTGCAGGGGGATTTCTGAGCAGGCCAATCCGCCCGGCCATGCCTCTGAGCAAGGTAATCCGCGACATAGGCCATTCCCTAAACAGGTAAATCCCGCCCGAGCCAATCTCGCGCACCCGCGCAAACCAATCCCTGAGCAGGTCAATCCCGCCCGAGCCAAGCCTCTAAGCAGGTCAATCCGCGCGCAAGCTAATCCCCCGCGTAAACCAACCCACATAGCAGGATAAGCTCCGCCCAAGCCAATCCAGCGCAAACCAATCTCCGCTCAAACCAAACTCCCGCGCAGGCTGCGGACTGTATAGCTCTTATTTATGCGTATCTGTTCATTTCTCCGGGTTCGCGGACCGTATAGCCGTTATTATGCTCCAGCATCGTGTTTTTGGAGGTAATTTGAGCAAATAGCTGCATCTCAGTCCGAAAGGTGGCTTAATGAGGCGTATATATGTGGATAAGGGCGCCTCGGTCCGCATCATTTCACTCTGCACTCAACCTCTGCCCGAATCACTCTGCCCCGAATCACTCTGCCCGAATCACTCTGCCCGAATCACTCTGCCCCGAATCACTCTGCCCCCAATCACTCTGCCCTTAATAACTCTGCCCTCAATAACTCTATTTCCAATCACCCTGTTCCAATTACTTTCTGCTTGTCTCGCCTTCAGATGCGGATCGTGCGGATCAGGTCGATGAACAACCCGATCAGCGGGGAGTAGTGGCGGTCGCGATTATAAGAATAGAAGATATGCCGCTGAAAATTGTAGTCCGGAATAGTACGCATCATTAATTTTCCCCTTGCCACCTCATCCTCCACGGCAAGCCGCGAAATAAAAGACACATGTCTGCCGCCCATAAGCGATTGCTTGATCGCCTCCAGTGAATCGAGCAGGATATGGGCTCTTGGCGTTACGCCGGATCGTTCAAACCATTTGTTGGTCAATTGGCGTGTGCTCGATTCCATGTCATGCAGAATAAAATGGGCCGATGCGATCTCGGATGGACTAAGCCTGATCTGAGCTGCAAATTCATGCGTGGGGGCGAACACCAGTACAAGCTCATCTTCGCATAAGGATTGGCTGTGCAGAGTGGGCACATAAAAGGATTCGGTGGACAATATGCCCAAATCAATTTCATGATTTACCAGCATCTCTTTAATTACAGGGGAGGGTTTAACCGATAACGAAATCGTTGTTCCCGGATGCTGCTCTCCGAACTGGCCCAGGATTTGGGGGAGAATATACGTGGCCGGCACATAACTTGCGCCGATTTTGAGCGTGCCGCGGCCTGCATTATTGAACTCCTTCACTACCCGCTCGGCCTCTGCGGCCAGTGCATTGATTTTGACGGCATAATGAAGAAACGCCTTGCCGCTTTCCGTCAGGATCATTTTATCCATTCTCGACTCAAAAAGCTTCTCCCCGAGCTGCTGCTCCAAATTCTTCAAATGATAAGTCACTGTAGGCTGCTTCAGTCCCAATTCTTCGGCTACTGTCGTGATTTTCCTGTGTTTATGGAGCAGTTCTACGATCTGCAGCTTAATCAAATTCAGGTTCATTTCTATTCACTCCCTCGTCTGCTAGCTAAACGATAACATAGAAAAATTCTATGAATGTTAAAATAAATCGGTGAAAAAGTTAATATCGGCGTTACACCCGGCAAATATTGCGGGAATTGTTTGCCTATAAACTAAGGACATGTTCATAGCAACCTTACTTTAGTGCAGTCATTATCTCTTTATAAGTTAAGAACAGGCAGGTACATGAGAATGAAGCAGCTTATCATTAGCGGACTGGAAAAGAAATTCGGTGACGTGCATGCCCTGAAGCCTGCTGATCTGACCATTGCGGCAGGAAGCTTTACCACGTTGCTTGGGCCTTCGGGCTGCGGTAAAACCACCCTGCTTCGTCTGCTAGCAGGACTGGAAACACCGGATGCCGGAGAAATTGTGGCTGACGGGGAACTTATTTTCTCCAGTAGCCGGAAGATCAGCCAGCCGATTCACCGCCGGAATTTCGGCATGGTCTTTCAGGATTTTGCGCTTTGGCCGCATCTGAGTGTCTTTGAGAATGTAGCGTTTGGGCTGCGGGCATCGCGGCAGAAGAAGGAGCTGCGCAGCCGGGTGCAGGAAGCGCTGCGCAGCGTAAGACTGGAAGGACTGGAGCTGCGGTTTCCCCATCAGCTGTCCGGCGGGCAGCAGCAGCGGGTCGCTTTTGCCAGAGCGGTGGTGACCCGGCCCCGGCTGGTGCTGTTCGATGAACCACTCAGTGCGCTGGATGCCGTCCTCCGGGATGAGATGCGGCTGGAGCTGCTCTCCCTGGTGAAGGACATGGGCATCACGGCACTGTACGTGACACATGACCAGACCGAAGCGATGTCCATGTCGGATGAGGTGGTTGTCATGCATGGCGGAAGCATCCTGCAGACCGGTGCCCCCGAGGAAATTTACAAGAAGCCGGCAGAGCCTTTTGTTGCCCGTTTTATCGGCAGGTCAAACTGGATTGTCCACGGGAAGCAAATGCTTCGGCCGGAGCAACTACGCTGGATCGACAGGGAGGGAACCTCTCAGGCATTTACCGGAATCATCCGGCATGTCAGCTATATGGGTGACCGCTATGAGGTCATTCTGGAGATGCAGGGAATGGGCACCTGGACGGCCTATCATTCACACCGCTTAACGGTGGGTGAGAGCATTCAGGTCTATGCCTCACAGAAGCACATTCACCATCTGAACTAATCACAATTATTATTAGGAGGTCTTCCCTTGAAATTCATTAAAAAAAGCAAACTAGGTTCCGTTCTCTTGACTGCCGTGCTAAGCATCAGTCTGGCTGGCTGCGGTTCCTCCAATACACCTGAGGCTAACGCTAAAGAGAACGACAGCAAGACCAAAAACAATAATACTCCGTCTGCTACTGAACAAGCCTCACCACCGGCAGAGAATACGCTTAGCGGCAGTCTTGTGGTATACAGCGCTGGACCTGAGGGACTGGCGAATAAAATCAAAGAAGGGTTTGAAGCGGAAACCGGAGTCAAAGTGGAAATGTTCCAGGGTACCACAGGCAAGATTCTGGCGCGGATGGAAGCGGAGAAATCCAACCCGGTGGTCGATGTGGTGGTTCTTGCCTCCCTGCCTTCCATGCAGGGCATGAAAAACGACGGATTGTTGCTTCCTTATCAAGAAGCGGTGAATGCCGGCAAACTTGTCAGTGACTGGTCGGATGCGGAAGGGAATTACTTCAGCTACAGTGCGTCCGCACTGGGAATTGTCTATAACACCAAGAAAGTAACCACACCGCCGGCTTCCTGGGCTGACCTGGGCCAGCCGGAATGGAAGGGCCTGGTCAACATCCCCGATCCCTCGCTCTCCGGATCGGCACTGGATTTCATGACCGGTTACCTGAGTGCTCAGGGAGACAGCGGCTGGGATCTGTTCAAGCAATATAAAGCAAATGGGGTGGCGATGGCAGGGGCGAATCAGGAAGCACTAGATCCGGTAATTACCGGTGCCAAATCTGTGGTTGCTGCAGGAGTTGATTATATGGCCTACAAAGCCAAAGCGGATGGAGAACCGGTGGATATCGTGTATCCGGCAGAGGGCACAGTAATCAGCCCGCGTCCGGCGGCCATAATTAAGACGAGTGCAAATGTGGACAACGCCAAAGCATTTATTGATTATCTGCTTTCCGATGAAGCCCAGGCACTCGTAGCCAAGGCGTACCTGCTGCCGGGAAGAAGCGATGTGAAGGCGGAGAACCGCGCCAATCTGGATGAGATCAAAACCTTTGACGTGAAATGGGATTGGATGAACGAACATGGCGATGAAGTGTCCACAACATTCACAGATTTGTTCAAATAAGCGGAATGAAAAATAACGCTTTACGCTCATTTAAGTGGGTGAGCAGCAGCCTTGCTTTGTGTATACTGGTCATTCTGGTGCTGCTGCCGCTGCTTCTAATCTTCTGGACCAGCATTTATCCTGGTCAACAACTCGATATCACCGCGCCGCTCAGGACCATTACCGGAAACAGCGGGCTAATGAAGGTGCTGCTGAATTCTCTGGGACTTGGAGCAAGCGTAGTCGCCTTGACTACAGTGTTCGCCTTGCCGCTGGCTTGGATTATGGCCAAGAGTGACATCGGGCGTCACGCTTGGCTGGATGTTGTCCTGCTGATTCCGTTCATGACGCCGCCTTACATCGGTTCCATGGGGTGGATGTTATTTATGCAAACTGGTGGCTATATGGAGCAGGTTCTTCCGTCTTCTGCAGCGCTGACCCCATACTTCTTCAGCTATGGGGGGATGGTGCTGATTATGAGCCTGCATCTGTTTCCTTTCCTCTATCTGCTGCTGCGAAATGCGCTGCTGCAAATCGGAGGCGGGTTGGAGGAAGCGGCTTCGGTTCACGGCGCTCCATTCTTTTACAAGGTTAGAAGAGTTATTGTGCCCTTGCTGTTATCGAGTTACGGGCTTGGTGTGCTGCTGATCTTTGTCAAGACGATTGCTGAATTCGGGACACCTGCGACCTTCGGGCGTAAAATCGGGTTTTATGTTCTGACCTCGGAAATTCATAAATATATTTCCAGCTGGCCGATTGATTTCGGCAAAGCGACTTCACTGGCCAGCCTGCTGCTCGGAGTCTGCCTGATCCTCTGGTATATCCAGACGATCATCAGCAGCCGCTATTCTTACCGCCTGGTGGGCGGGAAAGGGATACGCAGCAAGCATTACGCCGCAAAGGGAGCCTTGGGCTTCTTCAGCTGGGGGTATATTGTGCTGCTGCTGCTCGCTTCCGTCGGAGTCCCGTATTTCTCCATTATTACCGCCTCATTATTGAAGCTGCGCGGGGAGGGGCTGTCGTGGGGGAACCTGACGTTAAGTCATTATGCTGAGTTGCTTTCTCCAGGATCACCAGGCCTGCAGGCACTGATCAACAGCTTCAGCCTGGCGATTGTTGCTTCGAGCATCGCAGTAATTCTTGGCACATGGCTCGCGCTGATTATTGGCAAGGGCACAGCATGGCGGCAAAAATGGACCGATCTGTTCAGCCTGCTGCCGAACACAGTTCCGGGCATTGTCCTTGTCGTTGGGCTGATCCTCCTATGGAATGCCCGCTGGATGCCGGTCCCGCTCTATAACACTTACGGGATGGTCGTGCTCACCTATGTCGTGCTGTTCCTTCCCTACACCGTGCAGTATGTCAAGGCCAGCTACGGGCAGATTGATTCCTCCCTGATGCAGGCGGGGCAGGTGTTTGGCGGAAGCAAGGCTTACGTGTTCCGCCGTATCCTGCTGCCGCTCATTCTTCCCGGAATGGCGGCTGGCTGGATGATGACCTTCACCATCTCCGGCCGTGAATTGGTGGCCTCGCTGCTGATTCTGCCGCCGTCGATGCAGACGTCGGCGACTTATATCTTTGCCCAGTTTGAACAAGGTGCAGTGGCGATGGGCATGGCAATGGCCGTAATCTCTGTAGGCGTTACAACTGCATTGCTGCTTGTAATTCAATACTTAAGTCCAGACAGAAAGCGGAGACAACTATGACCAAGCTGACCATATGGGGGGGCGCCGGGGAGCATGGGCGCTCCTCCTACCTTTTACAGGGTAAGGAATCCTGTATTTTGCTCGATTGTGGTGTGAAGAAGGAAGGGAAAGGAGAGTATCCGCTGCTGGATGCCGCGGTTATTCCGCAGCTTCAAGCGGTTTTTCTATCCCATGCCCATGAGGACCATTCGATGGCCCTTCCGCTGCTTTATAAATATGGCTATAAGGGGAAAGTATGGACAACACGCGATACCGTCAGGCAGTTGCCCGGCTATTTCGAGGCGTGGAGCCGATATGCGGCCGCTGAGTCAGCCGGGTTGCCTTATGGAGATGAAGACAAGCAAGCGATGGAGTTTATGTTTCTGGACGAACAGGCCGGACCCCGCACCTGGCTGAACGTTGCACCTGGCCTGCGTGTGCAGTGGGGTCGAACCGGACATTTGGCTGGTGCGGTATGGCTTGCCCTGGAATGGGAGGGGAAGACGGTCTACTTCTCCGGTGATTACACCGAGGAGTCGCAGCTGCTGGCAGCAGACCGGCCACAGGCGCTGTTCTTGTCCGGGCCGGAGGCAGGCAGGGAGCAAGGAGAAGCCGATCTGGCCATCATCGACGCCGCCTACGGAGCGGATCCCGAAGAGCAGCATGTGAAACTGCTGCAGCTGGAGACTGCGATCCGGGATACTTTAGAAGGCGGAGGCTGTGTGCTGCTGCCGATGCCGCTGCAAGGCCGGGGCCAGGAGCTGCTCATCTGGGCTGCTGAGCGGTTTCCACAAGCGCAGCTTGTGGTGGAAGAGGCTCTGCTGGCTCCGCTCCGAGCGCTGCGAACCCGTTCAGGTTGGCTGAGAGATGAGGCTCCCGGCTGCATTGACCGGCTCCTGAACAGCAGAAACTTGAAAGCAGTCTCCAGTCCTTCCGAGCGGAAGGAGGCACTGCGGCAGCGGAAGAATAAGATAATCTTCACGAACGACGCACTGCTCCAGTCGCCTACAGCCCAGTGGTATTACCAGCAGCTGCTTGATGTTCCCGGCAGCCATGTGATTTTTACAGGTCATTTGCCTGAAGGCAGCTTTGGCCGCAACCTGCTTGGGCAGCAAGGCAGCGGCAGCTGCATGGTTTCACTGATCCGCTACAAGGTGCATCAAGGCCTTCCTGACATCCGCCGGATGCTGCGGGCTGTTCCAAGCCGCCGCACAGTGCTGGTTCATGCCCCTAAGAAGCAGACAGATCAGGTGCTTTCCATCCTGGAGGAAGAAGGGTTTACGGGACTGTATTCTCTGCTTCCCGGGGACAGTATCTCCTTCTGATGCACCCGAATACCCTCTTTCAGACAGCAAGCCAGCTCGACATCTGAGCTGGCTTGCTGTCTGTTTGCTGTTATCTACTAAACCCAGCGGTCCGCAAAAGGGCGGTTCAATGGGTTATTCAAATAGCTACTGTCATTCCGTGACCAGAACCCGTGGTGAAGTGCTGCGGATAACGCTGGAGGCGATCCAGCAGCCAAGACCGGCCACGGTCATACAAAGCAAAGCGAGGAAGGAGATGCCAGCCCACTGCATTAGGAGCGGCAGCTTGACAATACCATAGGAGGAGAGCAGCCCTCTTAATATGCCGGGGAGGAGGAATACCCCGCAGCCAATGCCGAGAGCCGTACCCGCCGCGGACAGCGCCACAATGCTCCAGGTTACTGCGCCTCGGATGTTATTCGAAGTCAGCCCGATGGATTTGTAGATGCCATAGGTCTTGGTTTCCTTGCGGATATGAATCCGGCAGGTACTGTAAATAATGAGGCAGGTGACCAGCAGAAACAGCAGGCTCAGAATGCTCATCGGAATGATCAGAACCGCTGTAGCTTCCTTGAATACCGAATCGAGCAGGGTTTGCTGTTTGATGGCCTGAATTCCAGGGCCATATTTGTCATTCAGCTGCTGCACTATCTTATCTGCATCATCGTCGTTTATTAAATTCAAGTAAGCTGTATCAGGGTGAAACTGGGTGAGCGCATCCGAGGTTATTCTGGCCTGATTGGACATATTGGCAATCGATTGATAAATGCCGGTCACTGTGAAGGTATGCTGCTCTCCTTCAACATACAGCTCGATAACATCCCCCAGCTCTTTTCCAAGCTGCCTGGAGATGTTGATGCCGATGGATATTTCATTCCGGTTGGCCGGATTTCTGCCGTTTAAGGAGGCGAAGCCCACCTCATCCAGACTTCCTTCTACGGCATTAAGCGGAATGCTGAGGGATTGTGAAGCATCGCCCACCTTCCCGGAGCTTCGCATGGTTTCTGCAGACACAACGCCGATGGATTGGCCCGCCCAGTTAAGGTTCATGATAGCGGGATCGGCCTTAACATCGGCATTCAGAGCTTCACGGTCGAAATTCGCTTCGTTCACGACCATGACAACAATATCAGAGGCATCATAACCCCACAGCGGTGAGGTTTTCTGCATTTGATAGATGCTGTTCAAGAGGACAAAGCCGAAGACCAGCACTGACGTTGTAACGGTGGTCAGAATAAGCATCAGGATAGAGCCTTTAAGATTTTTGGTTACATTTCTCAGCCCGATGACAGCAGGAACCGGCCAGCGCTCAAACTCACGGCCCCGCTTTCCACGGCCATTCCAACGTTTGCCAAGGCTGCTGTGCGAGGCTTCAGACATGCCATAACGAATGGCCTGCATCGGCTGGATGGAACGGGTTTTGCTGGCATAAAGCCATACACATACAAGAATCAGCAGCAGCATCCCTGCTCCGACCATCCAATCACTCCAAGCTCCCTGGAGCTGGATCGAGGAATGATCTGTTTTTAAGAAGGATAGAGACTGTTCAATAATCACTCCCGATAAAAAGCGGCTGATCCATAGCCCGGGCAGGATGGACAGCAGCGCAAGAAAACTGTACTGGGCAACGTAGGTGCCTATAATCTGCCTTGAAGTCAGACCCATGGATTTGAAAATCCCAATGGTTTTGTAATTGGCCAGAATCGCATCCGAAATCGTAAAGCTGATCGTAAACAAGGCAACCAGCATCATAACAATGCCAAGGAAGCTCATGACAAAACCGATGATTTTGTTCATGATAAAGTAGAAAGCTGAAATTTGCTCATAGCTGTTCATCTCTTCCATAAATGGAGTGCCCAGAAATTTCTCAAACCGTTCCCAATAATCAGCACGCTGGCTGTAGTCAGCGAAACGGAGTCCTAGAATATATGAATCTGTGTCTTGTATAGAGCTTAGATCCTGCTGGTAGTCACTGCTGTTCATCCAGATCCGCGCTGTTGTGGAAAAGGGCCCTCCCAGCGGAAGGTCGATCACGACAGCAGATACAGTTAAGCTAAGAGGAGTATTACCTGTCTTGAACTGAAGCTCGTCACCAATGGAAACATCATATTTATAGGCGAGCGAGGTTGGAATCCAAATCGTGCCCTGCTCGGGATGAGCAGTCTCCGGTCCTTGGGCAAATACAAGCTCATCTGTGCCAAAAGGCCGGTCCGGTGTATTCATCATATACAAATACAGGTTAGGGATATCTTCTCCGCTGTGTTTAACTCCTGCCAAAGGCTTGTAAGGCAGCAGCACGGATGCCGTTACGCCATCCTGCTGGGACCACCACTGGGCTGACTTCTGCGGATTATGAAGACCTCTGCTGAACATTAATAGTTCATGGGAGCCTTTAGTGTCGCGATGCAGGCTTTCGTAGAGATCTTCCGAGTTCGAAATAACGGTTATCGCGGTGTTCGTCAGCAGCGTGGACAGCAGAATAAGCAGCGCAATCAGACTGTTCTGAACTTTGCGTTTCCTCAGATTCCCCCAGCAAATCGTCATTATTGCATGCATTACGTAAGGCTCCCTTCACGGGAGATGTAGGAGAAGATGAGGGACTCTCTGTCCTGCAGCTGATCAGGGGTAAAAGCACCAAGCTCCAGCACGCCGCCAACCTGACCATCGCGGATAAAGATCAGCCGGTTCGCACGGCAGGCTGATTTGATATCATGAGTGACCATGACGATGGATTGTCCCTCGGCATTCATGCTTGTCAAAATATCGAGTACCGCAACGCCCTGATCATAATTCAGGCTTCCTGTCGGCTCATCTGCAAAAATGATCTCAGGCGTATTGATTAATGCCCTCGCAATAGCAGCTCTTTGCTGCTGGCCCCCGGACACCTCGGCTGGCAGCCGGTGCTGCTGCTCTTCAATGCTCATTGCCTTCATCAGCGACAAGGCTTTCTGCTTCACTTCACGCCGTGGTCTTGCTGCAACATAGCCGGGTAAAGCGATATTTTCCAGCAGTGTCAGATCGGGCACAAGATTGCTGCTCTGATAGATATATCCGATTTTTTGGGCTCTCAGCCCGGAAAGCTCCTTTTCGGAGAAGCTGTCCATACGCTGCTGGCTGAAATGTACTTCACCTGCGGTGACCGTGTCCAAACCGCTAAGCAAGTAGAGCAGCGTTGATTTTCCTGACCCGGAATCTCCCATAATTACGGTGAAATCCCCTTGGTAGATGTCCAAATCAATATTTCGGATGGCGTGGAATTGCTCGCTGCCGGTGGAATAGGTTTTACACAGGTTTTTGGTATGAAGTATCGCGGTTTTCGGCATGCATAAATCCCTCCAGTTATCATTTTCCTTCATTGTAGAGGGGGAATCTTGCAATAAGCTTATCAGGTTATTAATAAATTATTACAAGGCAAGGATCTGTCAGCATATAGGCAGGGTGAAATAAAATTCGGTCCCCTGATGTTTGGCGCTTTTAAAGGAAATGGTGCCTTGATGGGCTTCAATAATATGTTTGCAGATCGACAGACCCAGTCCGGATCCCTCATTGAACCGCTTCTCAAATTGTGAAGGCGCATGTCCCTGGAAATAACGTTCAAATATAAAGGGCATGTCCTGCGGCAGAATTCCCTCCCCTGTATCGGATACGGTCACCGTAAGCTGATGCTGTTCCTGGACGATGGCTACCCGGATCGTATCTCCGGCAGAAGTATGCTTCAGCGCATTGGCGATAAGATTGGATAGAAGCTGTTCGATTCGGACAGGATCTATGCGGATCAGCACGTTTGGGATTTCGGAAGGCTCAGTAAATTCCACGCCTGCCGTACGGATATAAGGGCCTATCGGCCTGAGGATAGACTCGAAAATCTCCTTGCTGTAATGCTCCACGGGATGTACAGAAATTTGGTCCAAATCTCTTAAAGCATGCACCAGCAAATCCTCGACCAGCATGGCCATCTTGTTGGCTTGCGCCTGCATAATCTCCATATACGCCATAACCGCCGGCAGATCGGAGCAGACCCCTTCGCGGATCGCCTCAATGTAGGCTTTTACGATGGTCAGCGGTGTTTTCAAATCATGTGAAATATTGGAGATGAGCTCCTTCTGGGCCTTGCTCTGCGCTTCTTTTTGCATGCTTAGCGTCATAATTTCACTCCGCATTTGATCAAATACGGCGTAGACCTCACCTATTTCATCCTGCTTTGCATATTCGGCTTTCTGCCCGTAGTTCCCCTTGAGAATGGCCTCGGCATGATCCTTTAAACCGTTAACCGGATGAAGGAGGTCGTGATTGATTTTGTACCGGAGCCGGAATAGAAGCAGCAGCACGAGGAGCAAGGCTATCATCAGCAGAGTGAACATGGCAGGAAAAGACGTAGTTTGCCTGTAAGCGAGGAGTGAGCCGGGCAAGGTGAAGATCGCATTTCCAGCCTGCACTCCGGACTCAGGATCAACAACCGGGAAGGCCAGTTTGAACATTTCATGTGCTGTTTTGGAGCTGTATAGATCATAATGCAGATCACTTTTAAGATTAAGTTTGTCCTTATTCATGGAATGTGGAGCAGAGGAGTCGAAAAGAATGGTACCGTCAAGGCCAGTGTATTGCAGGTGGAGCTGCTTTTCTTCACTCCACTTACGCAGTTCTTCCCGTATCCTGTTCTGACTGGAGACTTCGGTGTGATGCTGCTCCAGAACCAACATAATACCGCTTATCTCAATACGCGCCTGATTCACCACTTCGTCCGGAAGAACATCCTGTTCCGTAGTTGAAAGTCTATACTGAATGAACGCCCCGCAGCCTCCCATAATTACAATACAAGCGATGGCTGAGGCAAACCACGGTTTAAACCAATTTCTCCAATACATAGTTCAGCGGCTCCATTCTTTGATTTAATCCAGGTTGAATTTATAGCCGACTCCCCATACGGTTTTGAGATACTCAGGATTGGAAGGGTCCGCTTCAAGCTTCTCACGCAGCCGGCGTATGTACACGGTTATAGTGCTTTCATCTCCAAAGGAGGTGTAGCCCCAGATTTGATCGAGCAGCTGGCTCTTGGAAAATACCTGGTTTCTGTGCTCGGCCAAAAAGAACAGCAGCTCAAATTCCTTGGCAGACAACGAAATCTCACGACCGCCTTGCGTTACCTTATAGGCTTTTTTGTCGATGGTCAGGGTACCGATAGAAATCAGTTCGTCCTGCGGCAACGGATTTCCGAGGCTCTCCATTCTGCGCAGATGAGCCTGAATTCTTGCCACCAGCTCGCTGAGGGAAAAGGGCTTGGTCATATAATCATCCGCACCGAATCCCAGCCCCAGCACTTTATCGGTATCGCTGCTGCGGGCGCTTAGAATGAGAATTGGCGTCCGGGTTTTATCGCGGATTTGTCTGCACAGCTCAATCCCGTTTGCATCAGGCAGCATGATATCCAGAATAATGAAATCGGGCTGTACTGTTTCTAGCAGCCGAAGACCGTCCACGCCATTGTCTGCAATATGTACGTCAAAACCCTGCAATGTAATATAATCCTTCAGAATACGGGAAATGTCCTGTTCATCTTCAATGATGAGAATCCGTTTGCGTTGCTGCATCGTTTACACTCCTACTTGTTTATTCTGCTTCCATTATATAGGGCATTCCTGAGATTCACTATAACTCCTTATGTTCTCTATGGTTTCGGGCAGAACATAGCTTTATTATCGGAAGTATCGTCTGATATAATAGGCTTAACTATACAAATTTAAAACATAGGGTTGCTTGCTGCAATTTGGAGGAATACATAATGATTGAAAGCACAAAACTTCACATCCCCCATGGCCGCAACTCCCTGGTACCCCGGCCAAGTCTGATGAACAAGATCAATGAAGGAATGACTGCAAGGCTCACTGTTGTATCAGCACCCGCCGGTTACGGGAAGTCAACAGCGTTAAGTGAATGGGTCAAATACAGTGGATTGCGTGCCGCCTGGGTGTCCCTGGATAAGCAGGATAACGACTGGATCACGTTTTGGAGCTATGTGACAGCTGCGGTCGAGGAGCAGTTTCCTGGGTTTGGAGCCAGAATCCGGCCTTTGCTTAAGAAAGGCTCCTCAATCTTCTCAGAGCCTGCACTGGACGTTATGCTGAATGAATTCAGAGAAACTGCTGCCGATCTGGTCATTATACTCGATGATTATCATTTCATCAGTCTCCCGGAAATACATGATTCGCTGGTTTATCTACTCCAGCATTTGCCGCCTCATATTCACTTTTTTATCGCTGGCCGTACCGACCTGGCCATACTGACCAGCAGTAAAGCGGAAGCAGTCACTGTACATAAAATAACTATGCAGGATTTAAACTTCCAACTGGATGAAGGGATGATCTTCTTTCGGGAGACAACGGATTTAAGGTTGACGAAGGAACAGGTGACACAGCTCTACCACCAGACCGAAGGCTGGATCAGCGGACTGCAGCTGGCCGCAATTGCTCTAAAGAGCAGTGATAACATCCCCCGCTCCATTGATGGCATAAGAGGCCAGCATCAGGACATCTCCCGCTATTTGCTGGAAGAAATGTTCTGTCATCTGCCTGAGCCCATACGCGTATTTCTATTGGAAACCTCGATCCTGAGCCGGATGAACCATTCCATCTGTGAAGTGGTAACCGGTCAGCCGGATTGCCAGGAGCAATTGGAGAGCCTGGAACAGCTGAATTTGTTCATTATCCCTTTGGATGATCAGAGAAACTGGTACCGGTATCATCATTTGCTGTCTGATTTCTTGCAGGAACAGCTGACAGCCAAAGATCCGGCAAAAATAACTGAGGCCCATATCCATGTGGCGCATTGGTGGGAGCATTATGGATTTGAAGCGGAAGCGGTGGAACATTACTTGGAGGGCAAGCAATATGAGGACGCTGTCCGATTGATTGAGAAGAATATCCTTCACCTTTTGCAATCCAGAAGTGTTGTGCTCAACCGATGGTTATCCGTCATTCCGGAGCATTATTATGCCGGGAAACCAATGGTGGAAGTCTTCTATATCTCTGTGCTGCTCGGAGTAGGGAAATGGGAAACAGCTTTTAAAAGAATTCAGCAGGCTGAGGTTTCATTCCAAACCCTGCAAGCCACTTTAAGCGAACAAGCATATCATCAGGCGATGGGCAACATCTACTTCATGAGTTCGGTCTCTGCCTATCTGCGCAAAGATTTGGTAATCATGTCGAAATACTTCGAAGAGATGAAGCAGCATATCCCGGAGGGCAGCTTTTTTCAAACGATGGGGCGCAACAGACACCAGGGATATGATGCCTTCGACGATCATTTGGTCTATATTAACGATCTTCATTATGCAGAAGAGACACTGGTGAAGTGGATAACTGTCTGGGAGAGGAAACGGGAATATCCTTTTGTAGGATTCCTGTTTGTCTCCTATACCAAGCTGCTCTATGAGTGGAACCGCCTGGAGGAAGCTGCTGCCGCTGTTCATAAGGCGCTCAAGCGTGAGGATATCAAGCCTTATGCACGGATATTGATTCACCTTACCGTCAGCGCCGTGAGAATTCATACCGCCCAGGGTGATCCTGAAGGCGCTTTGGAGCTGCTCTCCGGTCTGGGCTCACAGATTGATTCCCCGGATCATTTGCTATTTATGAAAAGAGTTGAAGCGGAGCAAGCCTTCTTGGCACTGGAGCAGGGCCGGGTGGAAGAGGCCCGCGCCTGGCTGCAGAGCTGCGATGTAACCTTTACGGACGAGGTGTCTCCGAACCTTGTTGCCGAGCATCTGATCTTGGCGAGAGTGCTTGCGGCTTGCGAACATGCGGATAATGCACTGCAGCTGTTGGAGCGGATGTATCAGCTGTTATGCCAGGAGGACCGTGAGCGGGGCCAGATTCAGGTGCTGATCCTGCAGAGTGTGCTACATCAGGGAATGGGACATACGGAGACGGCCCTTGTTAAATTGGGAACCGCGTTGCACTTGGCACAGCCGCAAGGATATATCCGCAGCTTTATTGACGAAGGCACTGCTATGAAAGAGCTGCTATCCTCTTATTTAAAGCTGGGGCGGGAGAGCAATTTGCGCAAGCGTGCCGAAGTTTCCACGGAGTATGTGGAGCGGCTGCTGCAGAGTTTTGAATAGAGGGTAACTCTCTGGCAATGCATCCAAAGAAACGGCAGAAATGCCGTTTCTTTGAGTTGTTATAAACACCAGATGGCCAGTACTCCGTAAGTACTTACTAATAGGCGGCTGCGCGATTCCATGGTGTGCTCGATCGGGCGCTAGCGGCAGGGAAATACGTACCATACGTACCCGAATACGTAACGCACCCGAAAACTTGCACCGGAAGACGTAACGCACCCGAAAACTACCGTAAAACGCACCGGATAAAGTATCGGAGTGCGTAACCCGAGAGAGTACCGGAAAGCGCACCAGAAAAAGTACCGGAGTACGTAACCCGAAAGAGTACCGGAAAGCGCATCAGAAAAAGTATCGCAGTATGCAACCCGAGAGAGTACTGGAAAGAGCACCAGAAAAGTACCGGAGTGCAACCCGAAAGAGTAATGGAAAACGCACCGGAGTACGTACCCGAAAAACTACCAGAATACGTACCTAGCAGATCATCCCCGCAAGCTGCGGACTGTATAGCCTCTATTTATGCTGGTTAGCTCTTTTTACCAGGTTCGCGGACCGTATAGCCTTTATTCGCTTTCAGTTACTCCTAAATAGGAGAGAGTTGAGCAAATAGCTGCATCTGAGTCCGAAAGTCGGGTATAGGATCCGAATTTTTGCAAATAAGGTCTCCCCGGTCCGCTTGAGGTTATTCGATGCACATTATTGCAATGCTGTGTGTTTCCTCAGCCTGTCCTCCTCAGCCTGTCCATTCATAGTCCCCAATGATTAACTTGTTATAACCGAAGCCGGTAGGTACGTATACGCTGCTTGCCGCTCTCAATGTCAATCAGCTGCTGCTCAACCAAGTTTTGCAGGATTCTTCTGGCATGGCGATTGGTTACCTTCAGATGTGCAGTCAGTTCTACTGGTGTGAACGGACGCAGTAACCGTCTCGCATAACGAAGAGTCTCAGCTTCAAGCCAGGTTAATGTGGAGGGAACATCGGTTGCGATGAATTTGCCAATAAAAGCGAGCACAAGCTGCTGGCATTGTTTCGGTTCTTCTATAACTGATAGGTAGGCAATCGGAAGAAATGTCCAGCTGTCCAGCGATAACAAACAATGGCGCATGCACAGATCCTTGAACCTCCTGACATCAAGATCTCTGGCATGCGGACCATATCCCTGAATTTGAATTCCTCCTCGAGCACCCCCTGGCATATAGGCCAAATCCAAATACCGATAGCCATTATTGAAATCCCGAACCTCCCATTCAGGAAACAGATGGTCAAAATTCCCGACTGCCGGGAACCAGACTCTCCTTAAAAATTCAACCGTTCCATGTCCCAAACCTTTGGCCATCAGCTCCCTCCGTCTAGGATTAATCTCATTCGTGAGATTTTTTTCTAACCATTCCATGTACTGCTGCTCGAACCGTGCCATTGCTTTCCCTCCCTAAGAATTGTTACGAACAACAAGAAAAAGCCGCTTTCGCACCACTCATCCCGGATTAATACTCGAGAGATGAATAGTGTGGAAGCGGCGTGTTCTTCACGACCTATAATTGTGATTATACCTTGAAAATTCCAACTCAACAATGAAAGTAGATAACCCTCCATTTCAGAACCATTTTCTTCACACCAGAAATAACCAATTCTATGATAGATTAGAATGAGGCCGAAGGCCGGGCCAATTTAATTAAGTGGAAGGATTATAGGACTATGGAAACGTTGCATCAGCAATTCGATTTTAACAAGCTGTGCGCAGCTTACGATTTGGGGCAATTAACAACACAGCCGGAACAAATTTTCGGCGGGTTCCTTCATAAAATGTACCGCTTAACTACGGACCGGGCTGAATATGCCGTAAAAGTGCTGAATCCGCAAATTATGAAGCGGAGCACAGCGATGGAGAACTATATTTTTGCGGAAAAGGTGGCAACTCTGGCCCGTGAGCAAGGTATAAACGCCCTTCCGGCTATCGTATCGAAGGGGAACTTTATGCATGAAGTAGAGGGTCAATATGTGCTGCTGTTTCCTTGGGTGGACGGAAAGCCGCTATCCTCCGGGACCATTGATATGTATGCCTGCGAGAAAATTGCCGGAATTCTCGCGGGCATACATCACATAGATTTCACTCAACTTACAGATGAAGCTGATTCAGCCAAGGAAGATTATGTACCGTCAACCGTGGATTGGCAGAGTTACGCCCTTAAGGGAGAGCAAGCTCACTTGGAATGGTCGTCCATGCTGACAGAATACTTGAATAAGCTGCAACTGTGGGAGCAGCAGGCGAATGCAGCAGGGGTTGCTTTGATGAATAACAAGGTGATCAGCCACAGAGATTTAGATCCGAAAAATGTGTTATGGGATAACAATCATGTTCCGGTTATCATTGACTGGGAAGCAGCCGGGGCGGTTAACCCCATGCAGGAGCTGATCGAAGTAGCTTTGTATTGGTCGGCCTCTGAGACGGGGAATGTTAACAAAGACACTTTCCGTACAATGATCAGCACATACCGCAAGCATGGAGGCAAGATCGGCGATAACTGGCATGATGTGATGAATTGCGGATTTCAAGGGAAGCTGGACTGGCTCAGCTATAGCATCAAACGCTCGCTAGGAGTGGAAAGTACAGACGCTGCGGAACAAGAGCTGGGAACGAGTCAAGTCATACCGACAATACAAGCTATTGCGGATTATGCTGATTTTTTACCTGTCTGCATAGAGTGGCTGGAGGAAATGGAGGTTTGATCCTGCCTTTCGATAAGATGGGTGAATTTGTAGACCGGTGCTTACCCGTAAATGGCCACTGTTAACACGGACAAGAAGGCTATCCCGGCTAAAGGGGTCATGATCCATTTTTCTTTTGGACTCTTGGAGAAAAGGTTGGCGAACGTATTCAGGCCCAAATAAACAGCAATGATCCAGATGAAAATAGATGTGAAATGAAAGCTGAATCCCGAGGCAAGGACTCCGGCGTGTTGCAGCGAAACTGCTGAAAAGAATAAGAGAATGAAAACCGACAGCAGGCTGAAAAAACGCAGCTTTCCAGGCAATTTGCCTTTATATCTCCCGCCCATTGTGATCTCGCCCCAGGGCAAACCGAACGTCAGCAGCAATTGGATCAAAGCAATGATTATGAACAAGAGAGTGCTAAGCTTTGCCGCTGCCTGTATGTAAGAATCCTCCATCGTGTTAGCTCCTTTTTACTTTCTTTACAGTCCTCCATATTTTACGCTCGGTTAGTTTATATAGTCCATATTAAATTAAAAGCAAACAGCCATATCATTGGATAGGGCTGTTTGCTCCAAGCTAATGTCTAGTATAACGGCTTTTTCTTTTGGCTTTGAGAAGATTCGCTCTACGGCTTCTAAGCTGTCTGATGATGCTTAGTTCGGTTAAGGAGAGGCGGAGAGTCTTCGACCGTTTCACTTTCAAATGAAGTCTTCTGCTTTTTTTGTAACGAAGTTTAAGGTGGGTGACTTTCCGCTTTCTCCGTTTCAAATACGTTCTGAATTTTCTCCACGGCGTCAGGCTGAGGTATTTATGATGCAGCCCTGCCCCCGGAGAGTTTTGATCCCAAAACTTTTCCGCTCCGGTAAAATGGACAATTTTATTATGGAAGTCATGATTGGGTATAGACTGGTTGAAGAAATTGAAGCGCCGATCCAACTGAAGGTAATTCCCCCCGAAAACTGCATTCAATGCATCCTGATCAGGCATCGTGGAATCCGGGAAACTGCGCAAAAAGTGCAGTGTTTCTTCGTACCATTCCTGGTGGCAGCGGATAGTATTCAGGGCAAACAGAACCACTCCGGAATTGAAATAACGCTCGGGAACCAAACCTTTGGAATTGATAACATGCGCAACTTCCATAATGCCCTGATCCCAAACCGCGCCTAAATAATACTGTTCCAGATCAATTCGCCACAGCTCTGCAAGGTCCATATTGACCAGCACATCGCAGTCCAGATAGATGATTTTTTCAACCGGGATAAGTGCGGGAAGAAGCAAGCGGTACATACATGCCTGTGTCCACACATTAATCGAGCCTACATTTTCCATTACCTGAAGCATGTTTTCAGGAAGAGTAATGGGATAGAACGTAATGGTGTGTTTATATCGGCTTGTTAGTCTCATGAGCTTTGACTTGTTCTCTTCCGTTAAAGTCTGATCATGCAAAATATGAACATTAACACGGGAAGCGGTATTGTGGAAAACCGAAGCTAAAACAACTCCGGCATGCTCGGCATAGTGTCCATCCTGATCCTGAAAAGCTAACGCAAGTTCGATCATACGCTAATTCCTCTCTCAACTTTATTGTGTGAATGTACCATAGTATACGTTTGCCATGGATACATGGATCAGGCGATATGCCTACTCCATTCACCCATTTTCAACGGTCTGCTGATGGAAGGAAACAGGCGACGTTGACTTAAACTTGTCTAGTTTCCGGATTCAATTTAATATTGAGATAAATTAAAGTGTTTTCTTCGAGGAGGGTCAGCATGAAATACGAGTCGGAAAGTCTGGAAAACTATATCAGCCAACTGCCGGAAGATCGTCAGGAAGCCATTACGCAGCTACGGAGCACAATCAAGGGGAATCTTCCAAGCGGCTTCGAGGAAACGATGTCCTATGGCATGATTACCTATGTTGTTCCACATCACTTGTATGCGCCGGGTTATCACGTGAATGCTGAACAGCCTCTTCCGTTTATAAGCATAGCCTCACAAAAGAATTTTATCGCACTGTATCATATGGGACTGTATATGCACCCTGAGCTACTGGCGTGGTTCCGCGAGGAGTATCCGAAGCATGTCCAGACAAAGCTTGATATGGGCAAATCATGTATCCGGTTCAAAAAAACAAACAACATTCCATACGGGCTTATTGCTGAACTGAGCCGCAAGATAACGGTGCAGGAGTACATTGAAATCTACGAGCGGGAAACAGAAAAGATCAGAAAAAAATAATTCATGCTGGGGATTCCCCGCCGGCAGGCTATAGGAGGGAAATGTTATGGACAACAAAATTACTTATGAATCTGTGGATGATTATATTTCGGGATCTGCTCCTGAAGTTCAGGAGATCCTCCAAACGTTGAGAAAGGTCATTCAAGAATCGGCCCCTGAGGCGAAAGAAAAGATAAGTTATCAGATGCCTACTTTCGAGCTGCATGGCAATCTGGTCCATTTTGCGGCATTTAAGAAACATATTGGATTGTATCCGGCACCGAGCGGGGTTGAAGCCTTCAAAGAGGAGCTGGCGGAATATAAGGGAGCCAAAGGTTCCGTTCAATTCCCTTTAGATAAGCCGGTGCCCTATGATTTAATCAGCCGGATCGTCGAATTTAGAGTGGCTGAGAATCTTCAACAAGCTGAGGACAAAGCGAAAAAGAAGAAGCTGCAGAAGCAGGAGAAATAATTCAGGGCGAACCTGTAAGTGAGGTGGAAAATAGTGACGGAACGGATTCCCTGCCAAAGCCAAGACTGTGCGGCAACCATTTTACCGGCTACTGCCCACAAAACGGGCGGATTCTGCATGCCGTGTTATCAGGCACAGGAACGCCGCAAACGCCAGGCTTATATTGAACAGCACCGCAGGGATGTGGATCTATATAAAGGAATCGCTGATCCGGTGGAAGTGCTTAAGATTATGCATACAAAACAAGCCTACGACCCTTTGATCCGCTATCTGCCATATCCCTTAAACCGCGAGCAGGTGTATTCTGCCTTGTCGGGTGGGGATGCGCAGAGGATGAAGGCATATGCATTAGATCTGCTCAGTGCCGGTGACGAGGAGACCAGCGTGGATATTCTTTTGTCGCTGCTCTGTTACAACAACGTGCGGCTTACGGACTGTATCCCTGCGCTTATCGGCCATGAGCTGTATTACCCGGGGATTTTGTATAAAGATGCTTCAGCAGAGGTCCGGGATCAGCTGCTGGAACAGGTGGAACAGGATAATGAGAACCGCAATCATCTGCTGCTGGCCTTAGCCTGGATAGGAGACGGACGGATTGTTCAGCAGTTTCAGCAGTGGCGGGAGCAACCGCCCCAGTGGGCGAAAGAGCTTTTTGTTTCACCTGATCAATACTCACTTGAGGCCGGCTGGAAGCTTACAGAAGCCGGAGTGCGGCGGGATTTGTTTTCTCACACCGGATTTGCGATTGAACGGGCGGCGGAACCGCTGAATGCTGACCTTGCTGCGAATGAACCGGCACGGTTTCTGGGAGCGGGCCCGGAGGAATGCCCGTGGTGCGGCAGCGGGTTTACACGGCTGATGGAGCTGCGGAATAATCATCCGTCGGTTCGTGATTTGGCTCTGGCAGATGAGTGGCTTAAGGTGGATACATGCCTGTCCTGCGGCAGTTACAGTGTGATTTATATGGAAACTGGAGTTCAAGAAGAACCCCGCTGGAGTATATACAATCAAGCACCGCAACCTTTGCCGGATCTTAATCTTGGGGACGATAATGACGAGTATTTAGCCGCTGCACCCCGCCTGCATCTCGCTGCCCAACCGCGAAATGCATATCATGCCGTGGAGTGGACACTGGAACCCGCAGCCTCGCAGGTTGGCGGACACCCGACCTGGATTCAGGATGCAGAATATCCGGCCTGTCCCTGCTGCTCTGAAAATATGATATTTATAGCCCAGTTAGATTGGTCACAGCTTGGCCCTTACGGAGAGGGCATCTATTATATGTTTATTTGTCCGAAAGATAAGATTACGGCTACGGTATATCAGCAATCCTAGTATATTAACGTCACTGGAGAAATTGAGGTGGCGTTTTTCTTTTGCAGAAATTACGGCAGTCCCACGATCTATCAAATGCTGATTCTTCCGCCAACGGACAAGGCGCTCCATATGAAGGAAGGCTTTGAGAATATTTCGCTGGAGGTACTGCCTGAATATATGGAGGACCCTTATTCTCTGGAGCTACAACTGGATTCTATTGTGAATATCATGCTGGCCAATAAATAAAACCAGCCCAAGTAGCCGCTGAACACTTTCTGGTGTTGGGCGGTTTCTTGTATTCTTTCAAAGCTCCCGGAAGGTGTAATTTTAGTGGTTGCCTTGTTTGGATTTATATTTTACAGTAAGATTTGTGAATACCATGAGCTGTAACTCTGCTTGGTGACATAAGGCGCTGATTAGGGGGTGTAAACCTTGTACCAGATTATTGATTTCGTACTCAACAAGCTCCATGCAAAGCCTGCGGAATAAACAAGGCGATGCTTGGCATGGAGCGAAGGAATAATTTCGCCTGTAAACTTAAAAGTTGTGTTTATTAAGCAGGCTTTGCCCTTAGAATATCTATTCTATTTTAAGGAGCGAGCCATTTATGGATTATATAAGAGCGACGGATGTGTTCCCGGAACGACTACTTCAAGAGATCCAGCGGTATATTCAGGGGGAACTGATCTATATTCCAACCCGTTCAAGCGAGCGGAGAAAATGGGGCGAGAATTCAGGTGCGGCTAACTATTATGTTGCCCGTAATGAGAAGATCCGCCAGAGTTTCCGCGAGGGTGTGACCATCGAACAATTGTCAGACCAGTTCGGATTGTCGGTAGAGAGTATTAAGAAAATCGTATATTCGAAGAGATAACATTGACCCGCAGATGAATCTGCGGGTTTTTAGCTTTATGAGGGGCCGCGAGCAGTGTAGTTTTGCGCCGGAGTGTTGCGACAGCGTAAGGCGCTGGATTTCAGGGTGCGATGATAGAGTTAGTCAGTGTGTGCGACGGCACTGGTTTCGATCAGTTGCTCAGGGTAAGCCAGGAAGGTCACACCGATGAGACTGCCGGCTGGCCGGTGTTTTCCCATGTATTCCTTGAACAGTCCGCCGCATGTCTCAAAGTGCTCTTGCGCGTTTGTCAGATAGATCTCCACATAAGCGAGGTTCGACCTCGTGACACCAAATCCCGCCAGCACGCGATCGAGATTCTCCAGCGTCTGCCGGGTCTGTGCCTCGATATCGTCCTCGCCAACGAACGTGTGTAAATTTGTAATTTATATTGCACCATTTTTAAAACTTATTTTGCGTAAGAATACACAAATAGACAAGAGCTTGTATCACTTAGATACAAGCTCTTTTTGTACTAAAGTCCCCCTTTATTGAATTAACTCTGTGTGATCTTATGTGACGTTGGTATGAGATGTTTTAGATTCAATAGTATAAATTCATTTGGTATGAGAAGTTTGTTTCCAAGCGTGTATAATTTTAGCTTCTTTTTCTTGGTTAAGTCTGTTGATAGGTTTGTAATCTCAATGTCTGTTCTAGAATCCAGCCAATTTCTAACATCTTCAAGTGTGTTTTTCAACGGTGAAAACACCGCTTATCATCTCAAATAGAAAACAATGCCTGAAATATGAGAGAGCGGATAACCGCGTAATAGGGTTATCGGCTCTGTGTCTGTACGGCTAGCTCTTTGACATGCGTTTATCAGCAACCTCTCGGTTATGTCACTTGTTGCTGGTCTTCTTGATCAAGTCCACGCCATCGTATGCCAGACTTTCCACACTTGCAGCCTTCTGCAGTATGTAATGATCAAAAAAGTTCTTCGTATAGTCTGTAACAAGATTTCGCATCTCCATAGCATCCCGTTCGCCTCTGAGTTCCTCATTAACACTGGTAAACACGATGTCGCAGTAATCTAAATGCGCAACACGATCAACAGAGAAATAATAGGTTTCCATGCTATTGTTAGCGCCAATTATCGCATTCATGTTATAGTTAGGTTCACAAAACAGTAGCAAGAAGGGTTTCTTAAGGTCGCTGTCGAGAAGGCCGAACGCACCGCTATCCAAGCCAATCCCGCAGGCGAACCGGTCGTCGTCCCGGCAAACAATCGCCGTCGTAGGCCCTCCATAAGAATGTCCGACTATGCCCATGCCGATGTCAAGCAACAATCTGCCCTTAAAGATGGAATTCAGCTCTCCAGAGTCCAGTTTGAAAAGATAATCGGCTACATACCTTACATCTTCTGCCTGTAATTCACTATACTCTGTTAACTTGGCAAGTATCGGCAGTGTAAGCACGTTATGGCACATCTCAATGGCAGTTTCATCGTCAGGCCGCATCTCCATCTTACCAGCCAACGCCAGCATCTCCGGATCTTCAGAAAACGCCATAATGACATCCGAAAAATCCTTTGATACATTAAACAGGCGCCCATCTTTACGCTTATACATCGTGCTATTCTGATGGCCGATGCTTACCACAACATATCCCATGCTTGCCAAGTCTGTACAGATCACTGTACCCCATTCTGGAGAACCGCCCCCGCCGCAAACATAGAATAACACCGGATAGCGCTTTTCCTTCCCGGAGAGAGCAAGGTCGTCGTAACACTGGGTCTTGATATCTATAGAGAAAACATCCTTCCCTTTATGATACGCAGTGATAAGTGGCTGCTCATTAAACATTTCGTAGACTTCAGGAAACATGTACGTTGATGTAGTCTTACCTTCGCTACTGTCGGACGGATAGTACACAAACGCCGTCAGTTCTCTTTTTGAGTGATCTGATGCCGTGTACTCAAAATCCATCTGGGTTCGACCGACAGTATAGCCGCCAATTGGTTCTGGAAATGCGTCATAAGTTTTCATTTTCTTGTTCCCCCTTAATTAATAAAAGTGGCGAATGTGAAATACATACATTGCGCTATGAGCGCTTTTCAAAACTGTGAAACTATTACATCCTATCTTCAGTGAATCATATCTACTCCTTGGCTTTCTTGATATCGCTAACAATTTCAGAATATTTATGATCTTCAAGCAGCCCATGACCCATAAAGTCAGCAAAGTACTTGCTAATCTTATGTTGCAGCTTAGAGTCCTTAATATCGAATTCCCTAAAAAACATGACTAAATTAAACTGCATTGACTCAAACATAAAAGAAATCAGGTCGTCGTCAATATCAGGTCGGAGATATCCATCAACCCTCATTCGGCGTAAAATGTCCTTGATCAAGGGGAATGACTCGCCCTTAAGCACATTCAGATATATTTTAAGCAAAATGTTCTCAGGAATGTATAAAATTGTTTCAGTGAGTTTGATTTCCAACTCATTCAGTGGCTCGGTCACAATGCCATTAACGTTACCAAATAAGCCAGTAAGGAAAAACCGGAAAAGGGAATCTTCATTACTGTTATTAAAATACGCAGCTCTTTTCTGGGTCACATTACGTATTAAGAGACAATAAAGGTCATCTTTGTCTTCAAAATACCGATAAAATGTTCCGGGGTGCATGGACAAACTATCCAAAACCATCTTCATAGTTATATCCTCGTAAAGATTATCAACAAAAAGATGCATAGCGCTATTAGATATTTCCTCGCGCCTTGCTTCATCTAAACGAAAGAAAGTATTTTTTGGCATAGATTACTCCTTAATGTGAAGTGTGAATTGATTCACACTATACCGATAATCCATTCACATGTCAATTAGTATTGAAATATTAATATCATTATAAAAGATTAAAACCATTGCATAGAACATTATCCTTCCTAAGAGATAAGTTAATGGAGTTGTTTTGTTTTTTTATATAATATGTCCAGTAAATCACCACTTTCTGAACACAATCGAAATTATATTTTTTATAATACATTTTATTGTATAGAGTGTTCAGAAACTCATGAAATAATCTATGTTCAATAACCGCCGTTATATTAAGTTATGATACAATCATAGAGAGGTGAAAAAATGAAAGTTGGATACGCAAGAGTTTCTACAGGTTTACAAAATTTAGATTTACAAAAAGATAGTCTAACTACTTTTGGTTGTGAAAAGATTTTTGTAGATAAAATTAGTGGTGTGAAGAAGAAAAGAGAAGGATTGACAGAAGCTTTAGATTTTGTCCGAAAAGGAGACACATTAATTGTCTGGCGCTTAGATCGTCTCGGAAGAAATATGCAAGAGTTGATTAAAGTTGTAAATGATTTAAATGAAAGAGGAATCAGTTTTCATAGCTTACAAGAAAATATTACTATGGATAAAAAAAATTCAACTGGACAATTAATGTTTCACTTGTTTGCTGCGTTCGCAGAATTTGAACGGAATCTAATATTAGAAAGATCGACAGCAGGAAGAGAGGCAGCTCGAACTCGAGGACGTTTAGGGGGAAGGCCCGAAAAGTTTACAGAAAAAGATATTGAAATGTTAAAGACATTGGCGAATAACGGGACATCGATTAAAGATATTGCACAGATGTGGAATATTTCTAGAACAACTGTCTATCGTTATTTAAACAAAAGCTCTTGAAAATTAGATGCTTTAAATTTAAACCTTGAATAATGGAACAGGTTAACACACTAGTTTTCTAAAAAGGAGAGGTTAAGTGTGGAAGTTTCAAAGCGTTTTTTATCATCTTATTCTGAAACTAATCGACAAATGGCGATGGAGAAGTACTATATCATTCAACCTTACTTAATTGATGGTGTTTCAATGACGGTATGGTGATACGGAAAGAGTATCCACAAGTTCCCCCTAAAGTCGAGTACAGTCTCACAGATAAAGCCGAAACACTATTACCTGTTTTGGAAGGTTTATGTGAGTGGGTGACGATACACCAAAATAATTAGATGAGTCATGGTTCACAACCTTTAATAAGAGATCTCGGTATATCATCCCAGCCTGCAATTTACTTACAATAAGGTCATACAGAAGACTAAGGGGATGATTAACGATGACAGTACGGTTCAGAGCCTACACTCCGGAAGATATGCTGAAAGTACGCCAATTTCTTTCACATGTTTATAGTAATCTTGGGCGGCCGAATAGTTGGCTGATTGCACGCTTTGAATTCGAGATTTTTTTCCTGCAAAAGAATGCCGGGTGGCTTCCCGAATGGGAGCAGAATATAGGGTTATGGGAAGAAGAGGACGGCGAGCTGGTTGCCGTAGCCTGCAAGGATGGCGATTTCTATTTCCAACTCGATAAAGAACAGCCGCAGGAAAGCCTGCTGATGGAAATGTTCGAATTCATTGAAGAGAAGTCCCGCCAGGGAACAGCCGGTTATTGCAAACTGGCTATTCCGGCCTTTATGCCACAGCTGGAAAAGATGGCGCTAAGTCGCGGATATGAGCTTCTTCCGAACGAAAGCGATAATTTCGTTTCTATCGCGCTGGACCGGATTTTCCCTGTGGAGATTCCATCGGGGTTCACTCTTTGCTCTGGAGCGGATGTCTCTAATAGGGCTAAGGCGCAGGGGCATATTATGGCGTTCAATTATCCGGGAACTCCATATGCGGAGCAGATGCTTCAATACTACGGAGGGATTGCTGAAGCTCCCGGTTATCGGTCTGAGCTTGATCTGTCTCTTGTTAATGAGCTAGGGGAGGTCGTGTCTTTCTGCAATGTTTTTCTTGACGAGGAGAACAAGATGGGCATACTTGAACCGGTGGGTACTCATAGGGATTACAGGACGCGTGGGCTGGGGCGAACGATTATTTATGAAGCTCTAAACCGGCTGCGGGCAATGGGGATGGTCAAGGCATATACGGGTCCCATGCAGCCTTTTTATGAGCATATCGGTTTTGAGCTGGACGTGGAGCTGACCGTGTGGAAGAAAGAAATATAGTGTTCTATTTAGAACGTAATTCCCTTTATAGCGCGCAAACAAACCAAGCTCTGAGGTACAGGGGCTTGGTTTGTTGTATGTACTATTTTGGGGCGCTTCTTATTTATATGATACTAATTTCATGAGGGGATTATCGTCACCTCCGTGCATATGGCGAAAGGTCTGGAGTTCGATTAAGTTCATAATCCCGATATCGGAAAATACAGATCACACTCGCAATAATGCTTGTTGCCCTTGGCGTAATTAATATATTCAAAGCTGAACTTCTCCTCTAATTGAAAAGGTACAGTCGGCATCCAGGTCGAGGTGATGTATTCCCAGATTTCACTCAGAGAGTGCGGGGTAATCTCCTCGGGCCGATGCAGCCCGATATAGGTAAATACACCGTATTTATGCGGTTTAATATGTTTGATATTCAGGTCAGGCGGGATGATGCTGCTGTGGTTGATTTGCAGGGAGGGCTGGTAGATCATAGACCCGGTAAAGGGCTCGGGAATGGAAGTGAAGCCGATATAGACATCCTTCTCTACCGGATTCATAATCCTGGAACGGGAAAGCGTGAAGAATTCGACACCATAACGGGCCGCAGCCTGGGACAGCAGGTTGTCCTCTGCATGAATAGTATAGGTGGGCCCTGCTATTGAAAAAGGGGGCAATACCGAGATGGAGCGAAAAAAAACGAGGCCATCTCCGGCGCGGCTCATAAAGTCGGCATTGAACCGGTCCAGGATATTCAGCGGCGAAGGCGATCTGCGCCATTTGGCCGGAGTGACATGGTACTCTTCCTTAAAAGCCCTGTTGTAGGTCCGTTCACAGCTGAAGCCGTATTTGGCGGAAATATATTCAATGCTGCTCCGCTGATTCAGCAGATCGCCAAGCGACAGGGCAATCCGCCTTCTGCGCACATACTCCATTAGGCCAGTGGCTGTAGCCCCTTTCCAGATGCGCAGCAGGTGGAATTTGGAGACATTGACATGCCCGGAGATATCATCAAGACAGAGCGTTTCCAGCAGATGCTCTTCAATATATTCCGTTGTCCGGTTGATAGTTTCCAGTAAATAATGATCCATAGGGGTCTCCCTTCCAGCAATTTCTGTCCGGTTTTCATGGAAAACGTGAAGTATAATTTTACCACAAGCTCCAGAATCGGCAAGCGATTTCAATCATATGGAGCGGGTGGAGGATCATTGGATATGGATGATAGAGTACTGCTGGAGTTAAAAGACCGCTATCTGGCCGCGACCGAAAGCTTCGTGGACAGGGTCAGGGAAGATCCGAACGTTATTGCCGTCATTGTGTGCGGAAGTCTCGCTTATGATTCAGTCTGGGAGAAAAGCGATATCGACATGGGCCTGGTCGTCCGCGACCAAACCCTGCAACAGAACGCTTATTGTCTCGTGGAGGATGGAATTACTATAAACGTCCAGCTGTTTGAGAGAAGTACCTTCAAGCGGGGCTTTGAACGAATGATCGGCGGCTCGATGCCGCAGTCTTTTTTTGCGAAGGGGCGGATGATCTATACTTCCGATGACAGTCTCTATGATTACTTCGAAGATTTCAAGCAGCTGGGAAGCTATGATATTGCGTTGTCCCTGCTTTGGAATGCCTGTGAGTTGATTGATGTGTACCACAAATGCCAAAAATGGCTGACGGTGCGCAAAGATCTGCTTTATGCCCAGTATTTTTTGCTTAAGGCAGGCAATCTGATAGCCAACATGGAGCTGTGCTCACAAGGTGAGCCGCCGATCCGGGAGTCGGTCCTGAAGATCCTCGAACACAGTCCGGAACGTATGGCCCCCTTTTATCAGAACCCAATGTCCAGGCGCTTAAGTGAGGATGAAATTCAGAACGCCATTGACACGATAGGACAAGTCCTGGACCGTCATCTCGACATGATTAAGCGCCCGGTCATTGAATTTATGGCAGATCAGGAGATGAAGACCGTAACCTTGCTGGCGAAGCATTTTCATATGCAAAGTCATTTTTTGATCAATATCCTGGAGTATATGGCCGGGAAGGGTATCATCGAGAAGGTGTCACAAACGATCCGCATCACCTCCAAGAGCAAACCGGCCGTCGAGGAAATTGGTTTCTTGTATATTCCATAAAAAGAAGGGGGAATTCGCATATGTCCGTACGCACGACAATTGAAATATCGGGGGCCAAGCAGAACAATCTCAAGAATATCTCGGTAGAGATCCCGCGGGACAAGTTAACGGTCATCACCGGGGTATCCGGGTCCGGCAAATCCTCACTCGCGTTTGATGTCATCTATGGGGAGGGACAGCGGAGATTTCTTGATTCGATCTCGAATTTTGCCAAAAGCCGGATCAGCCAGGTGAAGAAAGCAAAGGTTGATTCTGTGCGGGGCTTGTCCCCGGTCATTGCCATAGAACAGAAAAAGGGTAACAATAATCCCCGCTCCACCGTAGGGACTGTGACGGATACCAATGATTATTTGCGGCTGTTGTTCGCGACAGCGGGCATCGGACATTGTCCGGAATGCAGCCATCCGCTCAAGCAGCTGTCTGCAGCCCAGATCGCCGAGCATATCTCGGCACTGCCTAAAGGTACGGTCGTTGAGCTGCGGGCGCCTGTATACAAAATCTACGGGGAAGACTACAGCTATACTTTCCAGCAGCTGCGGGCCAAAGGCTTCAAGCATTTGCTTATTGACGAAGCTCCGGTGTCATTGTCGGAAGAAATTGAGCTGGATGAATCCGCAACGTACCGGATCGAGATGGTTATTGACCGGTTTACTTTAAAGCATGACACCTACATACAGCTGACCAAGACCATCGAAGCGGCAATGCTGGCGCTGGATGAGGATATATTGATCAAGGTAGAAGTGATCGGGGGAGTGGACGACGGGTTCTACGACCATTTTGGCTGCCGGGAGCATCATTTCTTCCTCTGCGATATGCAGCCGTTCCATTTCTCCTTCAATACTCCGGCAAGCGCCTGCCATACCTGCATGGGTGTGGGCATGTCCTATGTCGTGGAGCCGCGCTTTCTGGTGGTTGCACCGGAGAAAAGCATTAATAAAGGAGCGCTGAAGAACACGGTGTTCAACACATCGGGCAAAGACAGCTACCGCTCGGTGATGATGTACAGCTTGTCCCAAAAATATGGCTTCAGCCTGGATACACCATTCCATGAACTTCCTACATCGGTTCACGAGCTGCTCTTCTTCGGCACCAAAGGCGAACTCGTCCCCATGCTGCACCCGCCTACCTCACAAAAGAAGAACTGGATTACCGGCCGGGACCGGCCGTTTGCGGGATTTGTGCATGAGATGGAACACTGGTACAAGCAATATATCCGTAAGTCATCCACCTCGGAGGCGTTTGAACCGACCTTTATCAAGGAGTGCATGATCGAAAAAATATGCCCGGCATGCAGTGGAGCGAGGCTGAAGAAACAACGGTTACAGATTACGGTCGGGGACCGGAATTTTGACCAGCTCACCCGCATGCAGCTGCATGAGCTGCTGGAATTTCTGGATGGCTTGATCTTTGAGGAAGAGGTACGGGATGTAGGGGAGACCATTATCCGCGAGCTGCACACGAGAATCTCCCTGCTGATCGAAATCGGGCTTTATTACATCAACCTGGGCAGAAGAAGCGACAGCATGTCCGGAGGCGAAATGCAGCGGATCAAAATGTCGACGCAAATCAGCAGTGAGCTGATGGGCATGCTCTATATTATGGATGAGCCGAGCATCGGACTTCACCCGCGTGATTCGAGTAAGGTGATTGATACGATGAGAAAGCTGTGCGATATCGGCAATACGATCATTGTGGTTGAACATGATCTGGATACGATACAGTCTGCTGACCATATCATCGAAATTGGCCCAGGACCCGGTATTCATGGCGGGGAGATTGTTGCGAGCGGAACGATGCAGGATATTATGGACGAGCCGGAGTCCGTTACGGGCCAATACTTATCCGGAAGCGCAAGCATCCCCATTCCCAAGCAGCGGCGGAATCTGGGAGATCACTTCTTATCCATTCAGGGAGCCCGGGAGAATAATCTCAAGAATGTGGACCTGGACATTCCGCTGGGTGTTTTTATCTGCGTGACCGGGGTATCCGGCTCTGGGAAAAGCTCGCTGATCAACGAGATTCTGTCCAAGCAGCTGAGAATAGATAAAACGGGTGCACGGATTGTCGCCGGGGAGCATGATTATCTGTTCGGTTCGGAGCTGCTAAACCATGTGATCAATATTGATCAGACACCGATCGGGAGAAACAGCAAATCCAATCCGGCCACTTATATCGGGATATACGATAAAATCCGTGACCTGTTCGCCATGCAGCCTGATGCCGTAGCGCGCGGGTATCAGCCAATCGACTTCAGCCTTACCCATGCGAACGGGACACGATGCGAACACTGTGCGGGCGACGGGATTATCGTCACAAGCCTGCAGTTTATGGCTGACATTGAATCCATCTGCCCGGTGTGCAAAGGCAACCGGTTCTCTGAAGAAGGTCTTGAAATCAAGATCCGGGATAAAAGCATAGCCGATGTTCTGCAAATGACCGTGGAAGAAGCCAGTATCTTCTTCGAGGACCATAAGTACCTTAAGCATAAACTGGGGATTATGAATGAGCTGGGACTGGGATATATGACCCTTGGCCAGAGTTCAACCACCTTGTCCGGTGGAGAAGCGCAAAGAGTGAAGCTGGCTTACGAATTGGGCAAGATCAAGAAGGGTGCCCACAATTTGTATATTCTAGATGAGCCTACAACGGGATTGCATCTGGCGGATATACAGAAGCTGCTGCTTGCACTGAACAAGCTGATGGACAGCGGGCATTCTGTCATCGTCATTGAACATCATCTGGATGTGATGAAGTCGGCGGACTATATTATTGATATGGGACCGGAAGGCGGCAATGAAGGCGGATATGTTGTTGCGGAGGGAACTCCAGAGCAGGTGGCACAAGTGGAAGCTTCCCATACAGGAAGATACCTGCGCAGTGTGCTTGAACCGAGAGAGGTTAGAGCCTGATGTCTTTTCCTTTTGATTGCATCACTGAGTTTATTTTCTTCGATAAAATGTGTGATGAACGAAATGCAGAAGGTAGCAGCATATTTCAAACATCATATCCCGAATTGGGTAGTTTAATCTGCAAGGCATACCCCGTTAATCACGGAGTGAAGGAGCGAATGTAATGAACGGACAATATAAAGTGAAATTTGCGGAAATGCAGGATGTTGATTCATGGATGTCAATGATTGAAGCTGTTCGCAGTAATTTTCCGGGTCTCCACAGCGAAGAATTGCTGGAGGGCTATAAACAGACCGTAATTAAGAACATTAACAGGCGGACGGCTATCTGTGCGGTCTATGCTGGCGAGGTTGCCGGGCTGATGCTCTTCTCCTATAATGCCAAATGTCTTTCCTGCATGGCCGTACACCCGGATCACCGCAGACAAGGAATCGCCACAGCGATGATCGATCAAATGTTATCTTTGTTTCCGGAGGATACGGAGCTTTCCGTAACTACGTTTAGAGCAAATGATCCGTTGGGGGCAGCCCCGCGTCCATTATATAAGAAATTTGGATTTGTTGAGGATGAGCTGACAGAGGAATTTGATTATCCCCATCAGAAATTTGTTCTGCGCAGATCACCATCATAAAGGGGGATAACATTGAATCAGCCACAGATTTATCCGTATGAATTGTCTGCTGTTGTAGAAGCGCGTATTGGATCATTTAAAGTTCTCTCAGATCACAGACAAGGCAGCTCAAGAACAGGAGTGTGGAAGATTCAAGCGGCCCAAGATCAGACATGTTATTACCTGAAGACTCATAGCCGTATTCAAAGATGGCATCCCGAAGTGTATGCCTACAACCACTGGGTGAATGGCTTAAAGCCTTATGTGCCGGAGCTTATTGCAGATTTTGAAGGGGAGGGTTGGCAAGCCGTCTTAATCTCAGCACTCGATGGAATCACTTTGAGAGAAGCAAACCTGGAGCCGGCTGAGCGATACGCTGCTTACAATAAAGCAGGGCAATTGACCAGGCAGCTGCATGATTCACAGACCGGTGATTGGTTTGGCCGTCCGGATAAAGACGGGAATCCCATTGAGCTATATCATCATGCGGATCCTGTTGTCTATATCCGCAGCACGCTTGAGGATATGGCCGGTAAATGTATGGAACTAAAGCTTCTTCAGCCTGCTGAGCTTGAACTGCTGGAGTGGGCTCTACAGAATGCCGGTGTTTTTGAAGGCAGCAAGCCTGTCCCTATAAGCTGGGATTCTACCCCAGGCAACTGGCTGGTAGATTCTAACGGGATTTTCACCGGACTGATTGATTTCGAGAACATGTTATGGGGCGTAGATGTGGACCATTTTTCGGTACTGTTTGAGAAATATTTTATTAAGGATGAACAGGCCAAGTTAGCGTTTTTTGAAGGCTACGGAGAAGAGATCCTGACTCAAAAGCAGATCCATATTCGAATTTGTTGCATTAAGCTGGCTTTGGGAGATCTCTATTGGGGTACTCAAAATAACATGCCCAAAGTTATAGCAAACGGAAGGAAACTTCTGGTGTCCTTGCTGAAAGCAGATAATGATAAATGATGACTTTTAACGAGGGTAAGATACTTTCGCTTATTCACAGTAATCTTCCTGCCTGTTCATTATTTTACATTTTTCGAGTTTCCTGTACAATATAAGTTACATATTATTACAGTCATCAATTGAAAATGCTTGCGTTATACATACGCTAAGGAGTGGATCAAATTATCTTAATGCAGTATTGGTGGCAACTGTCTTTAATTGGAGTCGTCAGCTATTTCCTGGGGAATATCTGCGGAGCGGTGATAGTCTCAAACAAGTTTATGCACAAGGATATCAGGGGGCTAGGAAGTAAAAATGCCGGAACGACGAACATGGCCCGGGTATTTGGCGTGAAATACGGAGTAGCAACCTTATTGATAGACTTACTTAAGGCGCTGATCTGTGTGCTTATTGCCAAGATGATTATGACTTCAATTGGAGGAGTCGAAGCCGGGAGGCTAGCGGGTTACTTGTCGGGTTGTGCTGTAATATTAGGCCATAATTATCCCTTATTGCTGGGTCTAAAAGGAGGTAAGGGATTTGCCTCAGGAATAGGTGTGTTTATGGCGCTCCAGCCACTGTTTACACTGATTCTACTAGTCTGTGGGCTTCTTATGCTGCTGATCGTTGATAGAATGTCGGTGTTTGCCTTAACTTTTTTTGCTGTGGAGACGATTTATGCCTGGATGGTAGTTCCCATAGGGGAGTGGTGGGTACCTGCGTTTGTCAGTGTATATTTGCTGCTGGCGGTTATCGCGCACTGGCCGAACCTTGTCCGGTTGGCGCATGGCGAAGAGAAACCGCTGGGGCTCTACCATCTGCTGAAATATGGGAAAAGGGCTAATTGAGCCTTGTGAGATTTATTAAACATTATAAATTTATGAATCTAGTAAGTGTGGAGGTTATAACTTGTGTCGAAACCTGTGTATGGAAAAAACGCTGTACAGCTGAAGCATAACGACAGATCAACAGGGGTGGTATGGCTGTTGGCTGCCGCTTTTATCCTTTTTCTGGGATGGGCGCCATTTCAGAGGGGATTGTTTAATAGTCAGCAGCTCATATTCGAGAAACCACTCTTTGTGTCTGCTCTATTATGCTGTCTTATGCTGTTTGGCTGGGTAGGTTTGAATTATAAAAAATTCAAGCTGCAGGAGCAAAGTGACTTGCTTGTCCTGGCTGCATTTATGTTGCCGATTATTTACGCACTCACACTGTTTGTAGCTGTTTCGCATTTCTCAGCGATGAACATGCTGTTTATTCAGACTATGTACGCTGCCGTCTTTATAATCTCTTTCTACCTGTTAAAGCAAAAGCAGGTGAACTTTGCAGTACAGCAGGCCATCTTGAGTATTGCTTATATCATTGTATGGTTTGGCCTGCTCAATTGGTTGGGGAGCGGGAAGTTAGCTGGCAGTCTGGTAGGCTGGTTCACAAACGAGGTAGTCAATGGAACTTACAATGGTGCACTGATAACCGATTCCAACGGTTTGCGCTTGACCTCGATATTTCAGTATGCCAATACGTATGCAGCCTTCTTAATGGCCTTTCTGTTTGTTGCTCTGTTTGCACTGGTCCGCTCCAAAAAGGGGTACGGCTGGCTGATACACGGCTTCATGCTCGTCCCGATTATCGTTTCCATGCTGCTCACGCTGTCACGCGGCGGGCTTGTCATGATGCCGGTAGTATTTATATTGCTGTTGTTATTCCTGAAGTCTGTGCAGCAGATTCTATGGATCATTCATCTTGGAATTTCTGGATTGGCATCTTTAATTATTGCGTCACCTGTCACTAATCTGGGAATCAGCCTCAATACGAATTTCACGTCATCATCGGCATTAAAGGGCTGGAGCTACTTGCTCGGGGCTTCGCTCCTCACAGCCGGATTAAGCTGGGCAGTGCAGCGTTACCTGGCTCCATGGCTCCGGGGCAAGCTGGACGGCGAGAACTCCCGGAAACTGAATGGAATGTGGATTCCGCTGGGTTCGGTAGCGCTTGTCGGTATTATTGCCTTTCTGCTGATCGGTACAGGCGTACGGAGTATTCTTCCGGATCACATTGAAGTCCGGCTGGAGAATATTAACTTCAAGCAGCATAGTGTTTTGGAGCGGATTACCTTTTATAAGGATGCTGTGAAGGTTATTAAGGATAATCCGGTTCTTGGGATCGGAGGTGACGGCTGGCAGGCAGTGTTCGGGCAATATCAGAATAATCCCTATGTCAGCCATCAAGTGCATAATTTTTTCCTGCAGTATCTGATTGAGGTGGGGATAGTCGGATTTGTTGTGTTTATGAGTTTCATTCTCTATATTTTTTATAAGTATATTCGCGGGTATGCGGCAAGGAAGCAGGATGAATTCAACAATGGTTTCTTTTATCTGATTATTGCATTATCCATTCTTATTCATAGCCTGTTGGATTTCAATATGAGCTATGCGTTTATGGGAATTCTGGTCTTTCTGGGCCTGGCAGGAATGGCAGTGGTGATGGACAGCAAACCGCTGCGCCGGAACTGGAACAAGGCAGGGGTGCGTTACGGGTACCTTGCAATCCTTACGGCAGGGGCGGTGTTCATGCTGGTTCTGTCCATTAACTATATCAGCTCCAACAATGCCGGCAATAAAGCCCGGCAGTTGTTCAGTGTGAGCCAATCCTATGATGAGCTCAAAGCTCCGCTGGTCAAGGCGCTGAAGATACGTCCAGGCCATCCGGAATCGACGATCTATTTGTCTTCACTGGATCAGCAGGTGTATTCCCAGACGCAGAACGAACAATTTCTGGAGGAGTCGCACACCTTGCTGACGACTGCGCTAAAGAGAGAGCCTTACGATAAAGAATTACTGAAACAGTTGGTTTCTTATTATGATCTTAAAAATCAAAGCGACCTTGCCCTCAAGGTCTACCACGATAATGCCAACAAGTATAATTGGGATATTGAATGGTACAGTACGCTGATCAGCCGCTCCCTTATGCTGGGAGAGCAAGCCCTTAATTTAAAGGACGATGCAGCTAAACAAGAATATTTCACAATTGGACTTCAAGCCTACGATCATGTGACTGCCGGTGTGGAGCATCTGAAAACACTGCCACCCGAACAGCTGCAAGGAAATCCATTCTCTGTAACCCCGCTCATCGCCCTGAACGCGGGTAAGATAAAGCTTATGATGGGTGAAGTACAGGAAGCATCGGATATCTTAAAGCAGACCTTAAGTGCAGATTATGCGGATGTTACTAACCGCGAGATCGCCCGCTGGTATCTGGCTGCACTGGAAAAGAATGGAGGCCAGGACCAGGCGGTCCATGATCTGCTGATAGCAGCGGACGCGCAGGAGGCGGCCCGAATTGATGAAATCGTAACTAAGCAGTATTAAAGGAAGGGACACTCTCCTGAATAAGAAATCGTTTTGCTTATTGCAGCATTTTTTGAAATTTAAAGTGTAATTGAGGGGTTTTTGCGTTATCCTCTAAGAAGACACAGCTTTCCCGGAGCTGGTCAGATCCAAAGAAAAGTAGAGAATACCGCAGGAGGAACATGGATGTCAACTGAGATTTCGCGTTCGTATATTGAGAATGTAAAGCTGGAACTGCTCAGCAGGCTTGGCCTGAAACAGGTCTATTATAAAGGTCCGGCAGGCGATGATTTGCTCTTTGAGGCCACGGGCTTTGACAAAGGAACACAGCACAAATTTTGCGTCAGAACAAAAACAGGGACCATTGATGAATTCGTTGCAGGGAAATGGATGAAGGTCCGCAGCTTTACGATCAAGAGTGAAAAATAAAACTTGGCACAACAATTAAAGCCGCCTACCCCGCGATATGTGGGGTAGGCGGCTTTTTTTGCATAACACTAACCTCAAATTAGCAAGCTTATTAGAGGTTAGTGTCATTTGTTCTTTGTAACCGGGTTAAGATGCTTGTTCGAATTGGCTATTGTAAAGCTCCGCATAGAAGCCATTTTTGGCAAGCAGTTCATGATGGCTGCCGCTTTCCAAGATATCGCCATCCTTCAGAACCAGAATCACATCGGCATTCTTAATTGTTGAGAGTCTATGTGCAATCACGAAGGAGGTTCTTCCTTCCATGAGCTTATCCATCGCCTGCTGAATCAACAGCTCTGTTCTTGTATCGACCGAGCTTGTTGCTTCATCGAGGATGAGCATCGGCGCATCCTTAAGCATCGCGCGGGCGATCGTAAGCTGTTGCTTTTGCCCGGTAGATAAATTGACTTTATCGTTGAGCACGGTATCATATCCGGCACTCAAGGTCTGAATGAAATGGTGCAAGCCCACTGACTTACAAGCCTCTTCGATTTCTTTATCGGTTACGCCCGTTTTGTTGTACACTAGGTTTTCCTTGATAGTGCCCTCAAAAAGCCAGGTATCTTGCAGAACCATACAGAATAAATCATGGATGTTTTCTCTGGTTAAACTGCTGATTGGGGTATCATCAATATAAATTTCCCCGCCCATTAATTCATTAAACCGGATTAGAAGGTTTATAAGCGTTGTTTTACCTGCGCCGGTAGGACCGACTATAGCGACTTTTTGTCCAGGCTTAACCTCTGCAGAGAAATCTTTAATAACAAGCTTGTCTGAATTGTCATAAGCAAATTGCACATGCTCAAATTTCACTTTGCCCGCAGCGGTTTCAAGATGTCCTTCCTTGTGACTCTCATTGTCCATTTCCTCGGCATCCAGGAATTCAAAGACACGTTTGCTTGCTGCAGACGCCGACTGCAGACTTTGTGCGGCTTGCGCAATCTGTGACAGCGGCTGTGTAAAATAGCGGACATACAGGATGAAGGCCACAATAACCCCAAAGGATATCGTTCCGTTCATAGCAAGTATAGCACCTGCGACACAAACGGCCACAAACCCCAGATTGCCTATAAACATCATAATCGGCATCATGAGACCGGAGAGGAACTGTGCTTTAAATGCGCTATCTTTAAGATTCATATTCAAGGATTCAAATGTACTGCGCATTTGCGATTCGCCATTGTAGGCCTTCACTACAGTATGTCCAGAATAGACTTCCTCCACATGGCCATTGATTTTTCCTAAATATTCTTGCTGGCTTTGAAAATACTTTTGAGATTTTTTCATAATTACCGCCATGAGGCCAAAGCCAATTACGGTGGCAACAATCGCTGTAATGGTCATGATCACATTTGTTTTGAACATCATGATGAGAGACCCGACAAACAGGGCGAGGGCGGTGACCAGTGTGCCGACACTTTGATTTAAGGCTTGCCCGATGGTATCCACGTCGTTTGTAACCCGGGACAGGATGTCACCGGTTGTAGACTTATTATAATAAGAGATCGGAAGCCTGTTCATTTTGCGGGAGAGATCGGTTCTTAAGCTTTTGGAAACCTTTTGTGTAACTACGGACATAATTAATCCTTGTGCCAAAGACAATACAGAGCTAAGGAGATAGATAAATACAAGGAAGAGCCCAATGGAAGTTACGGCTTCCATATCAATACCGGTGACGATGCCCTCGGTGATCAAGTCTGTTATCTCTGAAAGCTTATCCGGCCCCAGCAAAGTCAGAACCGTGCCGATTGCTGCGCTGATAATTGCAATAAGAACTACGGGAATATATTTTCTGCCATAGCGGAGAAGTTTGCTCCAGGTGTTGAGTTGCTCTTTGCTCTTGTTCATTAGGCCAGCTCCTCCTTGGAAAGTTGTGAGTAGGCAATTTCTTGGTAGATACTGCAGGACTGCATTAATTCATCATGTGTCCCCATGCCTGCCATACGTCCAGCTTCCAGTACAATAATTTTGTCCGCGTCTTTGATTGTGCCGATTCGTTGGGCAACAATCAGCATCGTTGTTCCGCGGGCTTCTTTCTTCAGCTCACTGCGCAATTTGCGGTCTGTCTTATAATCAAGGGCTGAGAAGGAATCGTCGAAGATCAATATTTCAGGACGGCGTGCAATGGCCCGGGCAATGGACAGACGTTGTTTCTGCCCGCCGGACAGGTTCGAACCGCCTTGGGCGACATGAGCCTCGTAGCTGCCGTCCATCTTTTCCACAAAATCCGAAGCTTGAGAGGTATAAACGGCATCAACGACATCAGATGCAAGATTACTTCCGTTATCACCAAAAGCAACGTTGGAGCTTACCGTGCCGCCAAACAAAATCGCTTTTTGGGATACATATCCTATTTTGTTGCGCAGCGCACTTTGCTCGTATTGGTTGACATTGATACCATCCACCAGTACCTCACCTGCTGTAGCATCATAAAAGCGGGGGATCAGGTTAACAACGGTACTTTTTCCGCATCCGGTTGAACCGATAAAGGCCACGGTTTCTCCTTTTTTTGCCGTAAAACTGATGTCCTCTACAACATAATCCTCTGCATCAGGATATTTGAAGCTGACATTTTTAAATTCGACTTCGCCAACCCGATCCGCCTTGGAGGAAGTAAGCGATCCGTTCTGTAAGCTTGGTTTAGTGTCCAGCACTTCGTTGATTCGTTTGGCAGAGACATGGGCGCGAGGCATTAAAATAAAAATCATGATCAACATCATGAACGCCATAACCACCTGCATCGCATAGGATGAGAAGACAATCATATCTGAAAATAAGCCCATCTTGGCGGCACCATCGGCATTCTGAATCAACACAGCACCTATCCAATAGATAGAGAGACTTAAGCCGCTCATAATGAGCGAAATACTTGGCATCAGCATGGATAATACATTGTTAGCAAAGAGATTCGTCCGGGTAAGCTCGTTGTTGGCTACTCCAAATTTATCTTCCTGATAGCTTTCCGCATTATACGCGCGAATGACACGCAGTCCGGTGAGGTTCTCTCTTGCCACACGATTAAGGTTGTCCGTCAGTTGCTGCAATCTTTGGAATTTCGGCAGTACGAGCACGATACATATGCCGACAATCAGGATTAATACACCAATAGCGACACCGGTAGAGAGCGACCACTGCCAACTTTTGCCCGTGATCTTGAGCATCGCCCAGACTGCAAGGATAGGAGCCTTCAACAGCAGCTGCAGACCAATGACAATCAGCATCTGCACTTGCGTGATGTCATTCGTTGACCGCGTAATTAGACTGGCTGTAGAGAAGTTGTTGATTTCTTCCATGGAGAAGGACTGTACCTTATCGAACAATTTGGAGCGTAATCTTGAAGAGAAGTTAGCCGCGGTTCTGGCGGCAATGCCTGCCACAATAATGGAGGTGGCTAAGCTGCCGAGGGCACAGAGCAGCATCCAGACTCCGGCTGTAATAATTTCGCTCATTTCACTTCCCGGTGTCTGTATAAGACGGGTAATATCGCTCATATAGCCGGGCAATTCCAAATCCAGCCATACCTGTGCAACAATGAAGAGGAGACTAAACCCGACTAGAGCCCATTCCTTCGGTTTCAAGTATTTAAGTATAGTGACCATATCTCTGACTCCTTTATGTGGTGTTGCATCCATGATAACGAAACAAGATAAACTGAAAATTAACTTTTCTGAAAAAAAGAAAAAGCCCTGAAAGAACCATTCAGTTCTTTCAAGACTAGAGTCAAAGTCCATTCGGTATTGTAATTGTAAATGTGGTACCTTGTGATGGGGTACTGCTGCAGGCAATCGTTCCTTCATGCAGATGAATGATCTGGTTCACGATCGCTAATCCAAGACCATTGCCCGTAGTGGAGTGGGAAGCGTCCTGCTGATAAAATCTATCGAATATCCTTGGAAGGGCTTCCGGATGAATACCGCAACCGTTGTCACGGAACAGAATGACAATGTTATTTTCATTTCGCTTCATTTCAACTTCAATTAGGCCATTGTCAGGTGTGAACTTGATCGCGTTATCCAACAAATTCAGCCAGACTTGATTCAACAGCTCTTTGTTTCCAGAGATATTGTAATCCTGAACGTTAACATTCAGTGACATATTCTTCTTCTCCAATTTGGCAGCAAGCAGCAGCACAGATTGGCGAATCTGCTCCCCAACATTAAACCGTACTTTGTTCGTCAAAATCGTCTGCGCCGCAATTTTTGAAAGCTCAAGAACATTCGAGGCGAGGGAGGCTAGTCTAGCTGATTCCTCAATAACAATGTCTAGATATTCATCCCGTTCCTCTTTGCTAAGATCATCATGCTTGAGCACTTCGGCAAATCCTTGGATCGAGACAATGGGGGTTTTGAATTCATGGGAGAAATTATTGATAAAATCGGTTCGCAGAATTTCGATTCCCCCAAGCTCTTCGGCCATCCGGTTAAAGTTCTCCGAAAGAATTTTAAATTCCGGAGGACTTTTGAGCTGAAGACGCATGGAAAAGTCACCTTTGGCAAGCCGGTCCGTGGCTTCTATAAACATCCGGATGGATTTTACCATTTTCCGGCTTGTGACAGCCGATATCGTTGTACCGATAATTGTGCAGGCGATTAATGTCATTACGGGAAGCAAGGTGCCATCTTGGGCGATTTCTTCATTTAACAGACCAAAAACATTCGCAAGATAGAAGAGCAGCCCTGTAATCATAACAGTAATGAGAAAAATGACGAATACGGCAAGAGAGAAATAGAGGGGAAGAGAGATTCTGCTGCTGAGTTTGTTACTCATTTTGCTCATGGTGTTCTCACCGCCTTGTATCCCAGACCCCGAACTGAAACCAGTTCAAACTCCGGATAAGCTTCAAACCGTTTCCGCAGACGATTGATGTGTACATTAACGGTTGTATCCGTACTTTCATTTTCCATGCCCCATATTTCGTCCATGAGCTGGATTCGGGTGAAAATCCGCTCCGGATAAGATAATAGCTTATACAACAAATAAAATTCTTTTTGCGGAAGGGTCTGCTTCTCATCCTCCCGGGTTACCGTCAAGGCGTCATAATCAAGTATGACTTTACCCACTGCCAGTTTACGGGCACTTGCAATTTGGGAACGGCGAAGCAGAGCTTGGATTCTGAGAAGCATTTCTTCGGTATCAATGGGCTTGGTCATATAGTCATCGGTTCCAAGCCGGAACCCCTTCTTCTTATCTTCAGGGAGCTGTTTGGCTGTAGCCATAAGAATGGGGGTCAAGCTATTGCCATCTCTTACTTCCTTTGCGAATTCATAACCATCCATATTAGGCATCATGATGTCCAGAAGGATTAGATCAATATGCTGTGAATCAAGGACCTCCAAAGCTTTAACTCCGTCTTCGGCAGTGACAACAGAATAGCCTTCGCGTTTTAGAACAGCTTCAAGAAGTCTTCTTACATGCTTTTCATCTTCTACCACCAGTATGTTGATCATGATTTCACTCCAATTCATTTCATTGGGGGTTCAGGGTCATAATATCATCTTTCTTCTGCAATGAACAAACTGTTTGATGGAATTCACGCAGTATTCGCGAGCAAATCTTCTCCGACTTAAACAGCTGTTTGTGCAGCTTATCGTTCTAAATTCGCAGCTTGCTTCACACCCATTGAATAAAGAATGCCGGAAAAATATACTGTGACTGTAAGCAGAAGTGCGGGAGGCGATGCAAGGTGAAGATTACGATTGAGGATATTCCGGAAGGCAGCGAGCCGGAAATTATCCTCAGGTGCAATGAACCTGACGACGCGTTGTTAAGGCTTATTTATTCCATTAAAACAAGCTCCAAAAAGCTGATTGGCCTGACCGGTATGCAAATGCATGTGATAAGTCCGGGGGATGTGTTTTATTTTGAGGCGGTGGACAACAAGGTGTTTATTTATTGCCGGGAGAAGGTGTATGAGTCTCGCCTTAAACTGTATGAGCTTGAGGCCGATTATGAGCAGGGCGATTTTTTCAGGGCATCTAAGTCAACCATTCTTAATATTGCCAAAATCAAATCGGTCAGCCCGATCCTGTACGGGAAATTTGAGGCGCTGCTGCAGAATGGCGAAAAGGTGTACATTTCCAGGCAATATGTGCCTGTGCTCAAGAAAAAATTAGGACTCTAAGGAGGCTTTTCGATGAAAGTCAGCAGCTATATCTCACGCATCGCAAAGGATTTTCTAATCGCCTGCGGCTGTTTATTTGTCTTAACCGCGTTAGTGTTGACCTTATCTTCTACAGAAATGATGAAACCCTCCCTGCTCTGGCAAATTATATTAGCCGCATCAGCCTTTACTTCCTTTAAATACGCATTGATTGATACCCCTGAACTGGGGAAAAGAGCGCAAAGGATCAGCTTCTATATATGTTTTGTGCTAGCGGATGTTTTTGTCATCGCATGGCTGTGGTTTTTCAGCTCCAGTCAGGTGATGGATAGAGAGATTCTGGTTGCTTTCGTCCTTGTGATTCTTGTGGTCAAAGGAATGGTGTATGCCATGATGCATATTGATGGACTGAAAGAAGCCAAAAGGCTGAATGAGAAGCTGAGTGAATATGGCAATGGGGGAAAGAGTGACAGTTGATGGATAGGAAATTTATGTAACTTATAGGACTTGGCACCGTATATCATTCGAGATTATAAAAATGACCTTGGAGATGATACCGTGCAACTTGCCCGCTCCACCTTAACCGACCTGCACAGTAATGAAGAAAAACCGGATATTATTTTGCAGCAAGCGGTAAAGCTTTATCTGCAAAGGGTCCGCCAGTTTGAACCACAGATCCATGCCTTTGTTCCGGAAGAGCAGCTGGAGGGGCGTTTGGCCATTGAAGCGGAGCGTTTGCTGGCTTCATCCTCTGCAATGGCAGACAAACCGGCTTTATGGGGAATGCCGGTCGCCATTAAGGATCTGTTGCATGTCGACGGTTTACCCACTTGTGCCGGTTCCGCGCTTCCTCCAGAAGTATTGACTGATAAGGAGGGCTCATTGGTAAGACGTCTTCGCGACTTAGGTGTGCTAATTGCAGGAAAGACAGTGACCGAGGAATTTGCCTACAACGGGCCTATGGCTACACGGAATCCGCATAACACGGAACACACGCCCGGCGGATCAAGCGCAGGATCTGCGGCAGCGGTAGCCGCTGGTCTATGTCCCCTCGCAGTAGGCACCCAGACCTTGCGCTCTGTGATCGCACCGGCTTCCTTTTGCGGGGTGACCGGGTTCAAACCCAGCTATGGAAGAGTCCCGCTGGATGGAGTGATTCTGCTGTCGCCTTCTTTTGACACGATAGGCTTCTTCACGCAGGATCTGCCAAGCATGGAAGTGGCTGCAGCCCATCTTGTTCCGGACTGGACCCCCCGCCGGGTAGATCGGAAGCCTGTACTCGGTATCCCGCGGGGAGTGTACATGGAACTGATGAGCCCGGAGGTCAAAGCCACCTTTACTGCGCAAATCGAACATCTTGAGCATTTGGGCTACCAGGTCCGTTATGCAGACATGCCATGGGAAGATGAGTTTATTTACGGGGACAGCATGCTGCGGTTCATTGAAGGAGAGATGGCACGCGGGCATGCATCCTGGTTTGAGCATTATGCTGAGCTCTATGGTCCTCCGGTAAGAGAGGCAATTCTTAGAGGCAAAGCCATCCCAGAAGATGAACTGGACGGGTACCGCAGGAAGCAATGGGTGCTGCGGGAAGAGCTGAAATCGCTGATGGTGAAAGTAGGGATAGATATTTGGGTGTCTCCAGCCCAAGGCGGAACCGCTCCGAAGGTAGCGGACAATAATACCGGATGGTCGGGAATGCCCGCCATATGGGGGTTTGCCGGATGCCCGACCCTCAGCCTTCCGTCAGCAAGCCTTGAGGGATTGCCGCTCGGTTTTCAGTGCATCGGAAGCTTTAGCGAGGATGAATGGCTGCTGGCCTGGGCCCGGGAAGTGGCTCGGGATTTGTGAAAATGTAAGAATTCATATGCTTTACGTTATAAATTATCCTTCTATTTCCCGCTGAAACGGATACCGTCCTTTTGAGGACGGCGAAGCTGTTTCCACTTGTTGAACTAAATATATGTATTGCCCGCCAACACTTGTGTGAAGTGTCAGGCGGGCTTTTTTCTGCTGTTCACATTGTTTTCCTATCTATACAAAAAATTGTTGCAATATGTAAAGAGTGTGCTATGATTTTTTTGGATTGGTAGTAATATTATTGTTAATTAATTTACGTTTATGTTAACTAAAGGAGCGCGCGCAAAATGTACACACATCACCAAAAAGCCATTGATGCCATTACCGCCAAGCTAAAGGTCAGGGAGGATATTCTGGGAATCATTATCGGAGGCTCCATCGCGCATGGATACGCGAACGAAACCTCAGATCTTGATATTATGATTGTGCTTTCCGAAGAAGACTATCAAGAGGCGTATGCAGCCAATGAACTCGGTTTTTTTGAAACGGAGTCCTGTCCCTATGAAGGGGGCTACGTGGACGGGAAAGTAATATCGGTAGATTATATCCGCAAGGTTGCAGAATACGGAAGCGAGCCTGCGAAATTTGCTTTCAAGGATACGTTCCTCTCCTACTCCAAGGTTGAGGGTTTGGAAGAATGGATACAGGCGGCCTCCAGATATCCCACAGAGAAGAAGGAGGAGCATATCAAAAAATTCTACGCGCAATTCGAAACCTGGAAATGGTATTACTACGAGGGCTTGAAAAGGAATAACCAGCTGCTGATGGATTATTCCCGGACGAATGTTGTCCTGTTTGCCGGAAGATTGATCCTCGCCCACAATGAGAAACTCTTCCCCTCCTATAAATGGCTGCTGAGAGAGCTGGAGGCGGCCGAGCATAAGCCGGATCACTTCATGCTCCTCATGAGTAATGTGATCGAGCTCAAAACTGCAGATTCTATCGAAGCTCTATATGCATCTATTGTTGCATTCCATGATTGGTACCCATCCGACAAACATTGGTCGATTCAGTTCATGATTGACAGCCAGTTGAATTGGATGGATGGCAATGTACCTATTCTCGACCTGTAAGGAAACGATAAGCCGCAAGCAAGTCTTCTACCGGAATTGTAATTAATGATGATTCCCGGATGAAATACTTGTGCATTTCTGCAGATCATATCCTTTCAGAACAAAGGTATACCCCGGCCTCAGGAATATAGCTGACGGATGCGCAGCGGCCGGTAACGGTTCCAATGACTTGCAAGGTATAAATGTCGATCAGCTGCAGCAATAGGCCTTTCTGATCTGCGATGAACTTGCGGGTACGCATACAGCGGGAATTAATCATCCGTGCCATCGTATATTGATCGCTGGCCGTGTACAACAACTCACCGCTGTCAAGATCATAAATCTGATCCAGAGGCTCCGATGTTCTGATTCCAAACTTTTTCAGATCTTCCCCGATATAAATATTGTCATAACACTCATCAAGTCCGTGTCTTTCCATCTGCCTGTCCATTAGACCGTATGTACATAGTTCTGAAGAATTCTCGCTAAAATTCTGTTTGCATAGGAAAAGAGAAGATCCTCTCTGGCTGATGCCGGCATACCCATGGGCCGGATCACACTGGTCAATAATAAAAGTCTCGTCTACTGGCAGGTGATTGCGGACATTCTGAACGAATTGTTCCAACGGAATAATGACCACACTTTGTATGGCTGTACCTTCGAGCATATCATATTTGCTGTAATCCCATTCCGACCTTTTCTCAGAGACTCCGATCCGGCCCGTCACAATCATAAGCTGTTCAATGTGATTATGTTCAAAGACAGAGGTGTATGATAAGTGTACGATCCGGTCATTCGGCCCGATCCTCTCCGGAACGGGGAAGCTCTGACCAAGCTCGACATCGATCAGCAGATATCCGGTAAATCCGGAGTTTCGTTTTTTGGAGAAGGGGTCCAGATCAGGCAGGCTAACCAATAGATAACGCTCGTTCAGACCATATAATCCCATTCGACTTATTGCCGAAACCTCCGTGCTTTCCGCCAGCTCATCCGTCAAACGAAGAATATAGACCTCCCTGGCCTGCATGCTGCGGCAATCCAGCTGATGAATCGCCAAGACGGCCGTCCGGCCTTCCCAGCTCAAATAGGTGTAATAAATCCAACACCCGGCGTCCGAATAATTAAGGATATAGGGCTTATGGCCATAGCTGATAAAGTCGGTGGTATGGTTGATAAGATCATAACGGAGCACTCCGGCAAAAGGCCCGCTTTCAGTGACCGCTTCTTCATCCATAACGTCACTGACATAAAAGACAGCGTAGCGCTCATCGAGGGTAACCCCGGAGTAAGCTACAAATTGATGATCAAAGCCATGCAGATGCAGCATTTCAGTCATTATCAAGCACAACTCCCCTACACTATAATAAAACAGAATATACCATAAATTACGTATAAAAGGTTAAGGCTACTGTGGAAAAAGAAAAACTAGGCATTGAAAGGGCACGAGCTCAGCTCGTGCCCTTTGCTTACCGCCGGAGAAACCTGACATTCACTTCTCCGCTACCTGCGGTATTTGGACGGAGACCCAGACGGAAAGCATTCCGTTTTAAAGCTGTTTTGACCTGCAAGGGGGAGAGGGAAGGGGAACGCTGCAGCAGCAACGCGGCTGCGCCGGAGACGATAGGCGTCGAGACGCTGGTGCCGGACAAGACAAAATATTGTTTATCTATTCTCAAATACGGATATTGGCGGGCTAACTGTGAGCCGGGAGACCGCAGAGAGATGATCGTTTCGCCAGGAGCTACAATGTCAGGCTTCTTCCTTCCTCCCGGTGCCGGCCCGCGGCTGGAGAAATCGGTGATTCGGTCATCGCCTTGCGGCAGCGTCCGGCGGTCATCCACAGCCCCAACTGTTATAGACGAAGGGCTAACGCCCGGTGACTCAATCGTTCTGCGGCCTGGACCGCTGTTCCCGGCGGCAATCACGACGGTGAGCCCGGCTTTGACTGCTTTTTCTACAGCTTGGCAGAGCAGGTCGTCCTCACATGAAGTATTCACTGGTCCGCCGAAGGACAGTGAAAGAATGCGCAGCTTCAACCGCTTCCGGTGCTTAATACACCATTCAATCCCCTTAATAATCGTGGAATCATAGCCATCGCCATACTTATCCAATACTTTAATGCCCACAATACCGGCTTCCGGTGCCGGTCCTCTGTATTTCCCCCGGCTTGCCCAGCCGTTGCCTGCCGCATCGCCGGCGATATGCGTGCCATGACCATTGTCGTCATAGGGCTGTTTCCGGTGATTTATAAAATCCTTGAAGGCTATAATCCGGTTCACCGGCCGGGTCAGATCCGGATGCGGGAATACTCCAGTATCGAGAATGGCGATATGGATTCCTTTGCCCGTAAGCCCATCCGCTTGCCGAACGGCTGAAGCTCCGATTGACGGGGTGGCAATATTTAATGAAGTCGTTTTGATTGCGTCCAAATAGACCTTGTGAACTCCATGCCAGCAGCATATGCGTTCCAGACATTTCAATGATACCTGTGAGGATACCGCATTGAGCAGAGGCAGACGGCGGCTTATGATAAATGGCTGCGGGCCGACATGTCTGTGTAGAGCAAGAAGACGGGAGGGTGTGATGGGCCGTTTAAACTGAACAATGACCGGAACGGTCACCGGTTTGTAGCCAGAGGCATAGGTTTGCCGGACTTTGTGTTTCAGGGGCCGATTTAATTTGGTGGCATGCTGCTGCAGCCATAACTGTGCGTTCATTGCTCAGTGATCACCTCTTCAGTCAGTGTATGCACAGTAAGATACGGTGGGTACGTATCTATGAACCTAGGACACTACCACATTTTAATACAAGTAGGCCAGTGTAGTTTCAGAGAGCACGGGAAATGAATCTAATAGTGTATCCTATAAGAAAGTGGTGAAGAGTAAATGAAGCCAGTGGACAAGAAGACTCTTATGGCAAAACGGGCACTTATGGCAAAAAAAGCGCTTATGGCCCGCAAGGCAAAGGCATCCGCAGTGAAAAAGAAACGCAGAATTAGACAAAGCCTCGACAGATTTATCGTAATTGCTACGAATCTGTCTAATGCACCAAGAGATACAAGTGGATGGACAGCTAGCTTAACCAACGCAGGCGTAACAACAACAGCCGATTTTGATGATTTTGGTGTGGCCAGATTCCCCACAATCACCACGTTAACAACGGTCCCGTATCTTTTGAGAATAAGAGATGCCAACGGAAATCCGGTAGTCAGCCGAAATGTTCCTGCAGACCGTGAATTTTTCATCGCCAGATTCTAATCTGGGGTGATCCATGGATGTGACATAGTCTAAACAGCGTGCGCCGATGAAAGACGGTGTGCGCTGTTTGTTATGATATGGAAGCAAATTAGAGTAAACTGGAATTGTAATGTTTTTCCTGTACCCGCATCAGCTTGGTATTCAGACTGGAGGAGTGTCCTATGTACGAGTGGATCAAAGACCATTGCTTGCTGGAATATAGCGCGAAGCAGGAGCGATTTGAGCTGGATAGGTTAACTGGTTTTTATAAGAACAGACTGACGATGGACAAGCCACCTTCCGGGATGACGGCGCTTGGGCAGTATTTTATTGCTTCGAGTGTGTTGGACGACGAATCCTTCGCCCAGGTAATCCCGGTACAGGACGAAGCGATTAGAGCCATATTGATGGAGCAGGTGGCGCCACATTTTACAGTAGTAAGGGAAGCCGGCCATGAAGGTGTAATAGAATCGCTTTTTCTGGAGCAGCTTAGGCCGGAATCGAAGATATTGTTCGAGGAGACGAAGACCGGGATATTGCCCGTAATACAGGATTTGTACCGTCACAAGGATATGAGCAGCCGTTACCATGGAGGCAAGAGACAACTGATTCATTATCCTGTGAATTTGAAGCTGCTTACGCCCTATGATGCGCCAGATGTGCAAGAACTGCAAACGCTGCTGAGAAAGTTCTATTTCAAATCCGGGGGAGTATTCAGTCTGATTCCGGTCGGCTGGATGTTTGAGGATTCCTTACGGGATTCTGCCCTGCTGCGGTTTCTTGCCGGATTTGTCCCATATGTTACGATGCTCGTGGATGCAGACAGCAACGAAGTAGTAGTGCTGCGGATGGGCGAAAATGAATTATCACATACGCTTGAATTGAATTCAGCTAAGCCGCAGGCGCCGCGAAGACACAATAATTATCTATACCTGGATATGGGCATTGGATTGGTCTTTGTGGTTGATTTGGCCGGGCAGCCACCGGTGGAGGATTGGAAAGATCTCCGGGAGAAACAGGGTTACTATTTGCCGGAGGACAGTGACTTTGCAGATTTTGATCATGAGACAGCAGCGCCGATTCCTGAGGGCTTAGGACTTTTTTTTGATTCGGATTTCGCGAAAGCAATGGTTGAGGCGGTTAACCGGGAATTGCGGCTTTTTAATGCCTTGGGAGGAAAATGATGAATTCTATCAGGGGGTTTGCAGCTTTGCCAGAAACGGATGGTCCTTGTGTGGTGTATATGGATTTCCGGCCCGGCAATATATTGATCAACGATAATAAGGTTATGATGCCTTCAGTGCGGTTGCCTGGTGTGAAAAAAAAGGGCTATATATTGAACTTAAAACTTGAGATAAGGGAAAGGAGCAACGGAGGGGGATTTTGGAACTGGAGGAGCGGTAGTGTCCGCCTGAAAGCTTTCCGAAGGAAAACTAGCATCGAAAGCATAAGCAGTCTTCGGATTTCTACCGCTAAGAGCGGTATTGATCAAGAAATTCTTACGACAACAGCGGCCGGAAGTCCAAATATTCACCGTAATTGCGACTGATCCTGTACTCTAAAATCTTAAGTTCAATCTATGTAGAAAAGCTGAATTACAGAAATCGGTAGAACTTAATCCTTACTGAGAAGACCAATAACACTTATTATTGCTCCTAGTAAAATAGTCAGAAAACTCAAGCTGGGGTATCTGACCTTGTAATCAACGATGGCATTAAAAATGAGTCCTAAAAAAATCAATTCGGCGCCAAATAACATTAGTTTCTTTCCAGTCAGATTTTTGCGAAAAAACGATAATGCCAATAGGATGCCTATAATGATTGTAATTCCTAATAAAGCACTAATGATCAAAAAACCGTTCTCAGATAAATAAAAAAGGTTAGAGCCAGGAGTCTCTTCCAAGGTTATTTCCTCCATTCTAAGTTAACCATCCCTACAATATTGGCTGGTTATTTTCTATTTTGAATGTACCATTTATTTGAAAATTATTCCATGCAGGAATAGTGGGAAGGATTGACAATCCTATTATTATTTAATAACCTTCGTTATATCACAAGCGTTATTCATAGGGGAGGTGCAGATCGTGCCGCCGAAATCAGATATTACGAAAGAGCAAATTATACAGGCGGCATTTGCCATTGTGCAGGAGCAAGGGCTTGAAATGTTGTCAGCCCGAAATATCGCGCAGAAGCTGAATTGCTCCACCCAGCCGATTTACAGCTTGTACGGAAATATGGAGGAGATCAAAAGTCTGGCATATCAGAGGGTTGTAGATCATGTGCGTTATAGCATGACAACTTATGAGGATGGGTACTATTCACCTGCTCTCAATTTGGCTATCGGATTTTTGCATTTTGCCAAGAAAGAACAGCATTTGTTCAGATCTGTGTATCTTTCCGGTTATAAGAGCTATGATCTGGATCAAGAAGAATTTATAGGCGAAGCCATAAGCATGGCCTATTTGCGTCATAGCAAACGGCTCAATTCAGCCTCAGAACACAGACTTAAGCGGGTTTTTCTAAATCTCGCGATCTATTTAATCGGGCTGGGAACCCTGATTCACTCAAGTACGAAGAAGCTGGAGATTGATGAGGCGATTATCATGGTCAGGGAGATGTATGAAACTCTGCTCCTGAGAGAAAAAGAGGAAATGAGCTGTGAATAGCGGATTGGCGTTATTTCTTCAAGAAATCAGATTAAGACATTAGCCGTTGCTATTTTCTTCTTGATGAGTATACAATAGATTGAATTAAAATACTGGAAGAGGTGGAAATATGAAGCGGGAACGGAAGAGCGGCGATCGGACAGCACTTTCATTTTCAAATCTTCATATTTTCATTTCATTGAAACACTAAAGCATTTTATGCTTTAGTGTTTTTTTATTATGCGGAGGTGTAGAGATTGGTTAGGTACAAAAGAGTACTCATTAAACTAAGTGGCGGGGCAGTGGCAGGAAAGACGGAATTTGGTTTTGAACCGGAAAAAATGGAGCATATCGCGAGTGAAATTATGTCCGTGGTGGAACTGGGCGTTGAGGTTTCACTCGTGATCGGAGGAGGCAACATATTCCGTGGCAACATGGCGGAGAGCTGGGGCATAGAAAGGGCGGAGGCTGACAATATCGGCACGCTCGCGACTGTCATTAACAGCTTAATGCTGCGTGGAGTACTCAAAGCCAAATCTGACAGAGAAGTGCGCGTAATGACGGCAATACCGACTACATCTGTTGCTGAGCCGTATATCCGTCTAAGGGCAATTCACCATTTGGAAAAAGGGTATATCGTGATTTTCGCCGGAGGGAACGGTCAGCCCTATGTGACAACAGATTATCCTTCGGTTCAACGAGCAATCGAGGTAAATTGTGATGCCCTGCTGGTTGCCAAACAAGGGGTGGATGGTGTACTTAGTGCAGATCCTAAACATGACAGGGCGGCCCGAAAGTTCAAATCCCTGCATTACAACGATGTGCTCCAGCATAACTTGAAGGTCATGGATCAGTCAGCGTTCATCCTGGCCAGGGATTATCATCTCCCGATGCATGTATTCAACTTTGACCAGCCGGGTTCCATGAAAGACATTTGTGAAGGGATCAATCACGGAACAATCATTAGCGGAGAATCTCTTCTGGAATTGGAATAAGTGGCATGTTTTATTCCATGAATTAGAAGGTGTGGAGTGCAATAGCTTAGTTTGTCAATATACAGCTAGCTAATATGTTTAAATATTAGTGATTATGTACAATCGGTTGGCAGGAATTTAGCTATAATGACAATAAACCTAACATATATATTTAAAAGGCGCAGCATTCAAGATATAATGTGGCCATCAGTATTAGCGTGAAGGTTGGCGGAGAGCCATGCACTTTGATATCCTAAAGATGCCATTGAAAGGTCTGAGGTATGATGAGCCTGGAAACTTTAAATGAACGAGTACAAACGGACCTTTCCTATTTGGCCTATGGCGGTACGGACTGGGTACGTCCTCTGGAGCATCTGGAAGGGCATGTCTACGATGTTGTTATTGTCGGAGGCGGTCAAAGCGGTTTGGGAGCGGCTTTTGGACTGCTGCGTGAACGGATATCCAACATTCTGGTCATTGACGAGAACAGTGAAGGGTTAGAGGGGCCTTGGGAGACCTATGCCCGGATGGTTACACTGCGCACGCCCAAGCATTTGACCTCCATTGATTTGGGGATTCCATCCCTGACCTTCCGCTCCTGGTGGGAAGCGCAGGCTGGTCCCGAGGGCTGGGAGGCCATGGACAAAATCCCGCGCGGTGAATGGATGAACTATCTGCGCTGGTACCGGCAGGTGCTCAGACTTCCTGTCGTCAATGAGGTGAAGCTGAAGCTGATTGAGCCTGGTGAAGAGGGGCTCCACCGCCTGCACATTGCCGGCCCGGGAGCACCCTCCGGGTTGCTGCTGGCCCGGAAGGTGGTGCTGGCAACCGGCATTCAGGGTGGCGGTGAATGGCATGTGCCGCCGCTCATTGCCGGAAATCTGCCGGAGCATCTGTACGCGCATACTTCGGAGGCAATTGATTTCAGCGCACTGAAGGGCAAAAAAATTGCCATTCTGGGCGGCGGAGCCTCAGCCTTCGATAATGCTAATTACATGCTCTCCGAAGGAGCAGCCGAAGCCCATGTCTTTGTACGGCGGGAGAGGCTGCCGAGCGTCAACCCGATTCGCCAGATGGAAATGTCGGGGATGATTGAACGGTTCCATACATTGGCGGATGACGATAAATATGCGGTGATCTCCCATTTCTTCAAGTACAATCAGCCACCGACCAATGATACCTTTGCCCGTGCCGCGGCTTGGCCCGGCTTCAGGCTGCATCTCGGTTCCCCGTGGCTTGATGTGCAGGCTGCTCCGGGCGGAGCGGTAGTAACAACTCCCAAGGGAGAGTTTGCCTTTGATTATATTGTGGTCAGCACCGGCCTGCTCAGTGATCCCGGCCTGCGGCCCGAGCTGCGGCTGGTTGAGCGTTATATCGCCCGCTGGAGCGACCGCTATCAAGCCCCGGAAGATAAGGTGAATCCGCTGCTTGATGACCATCCTTATCTCAGCCCGGGGTTTGCGCTGCAAAGCCGTGGGGAAGACGGCCAGAAGCTGCTGCATGGTTTGTTTGTATTTAACTATTCCGCTTTGGCCAGCTGCGGGTTGTCCGCTTCGGCGATTTCAGGCATCCGGAACGCCATACCCAAGCTTGTAGCCGGGGTGGCCGATCAGCTCTTCCGGGATGACCGTGAGAGGATTCTGCAATCTTTTTACTCCTATAATGAAATTGAATTTACCGGAGATTTGTAAGGTAAAGCTCTCTTGAGAAATCAAGAGGGCTTTTTGCTATAATAAAGAGGTTCATATTTCTTCTGCAGATTGGAGTAAGACCATGACCTATCGCAATTTGGAAGAGTGCATTATAGATTTGGAGAAGCACGGGCATTTGATCCGTATTCATGAGGAAGTGGATCCCATGCTGGAGATGGCAGCGATCCACTTAAAGGTTTATGAGGCCGGCGGCCCTGCATTATTATTTGAAAATGTCAAAGGCTCGAAGTACCGTGCGGTGTCGAACCTCTTCGGGACCATCGAGCGCAGCAAGTTTATATTCCGGGATACCTGGGATTCTTCGCAGAATGTCATCGCGCTGCGCAATGATCCGATGAAGGCGCTCAAGCAGCCCTTTAAATATATAGGTACAGGGCTTGCCGCGAGAAAGGCTCTGCCGCTTAAGACACTCGGTGGTGTCCCGGCAGGCTTCGAGGAAATTCAAATCTCCGACCTTCCGCAGATTAAGCACTGGCAGGGAGATGGCGGGGCTTTTGTAACCTTGCCGCAGGTGTACTCGGAGGACCCGGACAAGCCGGGCATAATGAATTCCAACCTGGGTATGTACCGTATTCAGCTCAGCGGCAATGAGTATGAAGTGAATAAGGAAGTGGGGGTTCATTACCAGATCCACCGCGGCATCGGAATCCACCAGTCCCAAGCGAACAAGCGGGGCGAACCGCTTAAAGTGAGCTGCTTCATCGGCGGTCCTCCCGCACACACATTGTCTGCTGTCATGCCGCTGCCGGAGGGCTTAAGCGAAATGACCTTTGCCGGCCTGCTGGCCGGACGCCATTTCCGCTACAGCTATGTAGACGGCTTCTGCATCAGCGCGGATGCAGATTTTGTAATTACCGGGGAAATACATCCCGGCGAGACCAAACCGGAAGGTCCCTTTGGCGACCACTTAGGGTACTACAGCCTGGTGCATCCTTTCCCGGTCATGAAAGTACATAAGGTGTATGCCAAGAAAAGGGCAATCTTCCCGTTCACCGTAGTGGGACGGCCGCCTCAGGAGGATACCGCCTTTGGGGAATTGATTCATGAACTGACCGGAGGCGCTGTGAAGCAGGAGATTCCGGGAGTGAAAGAAGTACACGCGGTTGATGCTTCAGGAGTGCATCCCCTGCTGTTTGCCATTGGCAGCGAACGGTATACTCCTTATCAGCAGTTGAAGCAGCCGGCGGAGATTCTTACCATCGCCAACCGGATCCTGGGAACCGGCCAGCTTAGCCTGGCCAAGTATCTGTTCATTACGGCCGAGGAGGACCGGGCCATAAGCACTCATAATGTGGTTGATTTCCTGACCTATATTCTGGAGCGGATTGACCTTCACCGCGACATTCATTTTCAGACCAATACGACGATTGATACGCTTGATTATTCCGGAACAGGGATGAACAGCGGCAGCAAGGTGATTTTTGCAGCAGTGGGAGAGCAGAAGCGAAGCTTGTGCACAGAAGTGCCGGAGGTTCTGTCCCGGCTGCAGGGCTTCGGGGAGGCCAGAATGGTGATGCCGGGCATCGTTGCCCTGCAAGGTCCGGCATTCATTAATTACAAGGAAGCGCAGCAGCAGCTAAGGTCTTTGTGCGCCGCCATTGAGGAACAAGGTCCGCTCCCTTCCTTGCCGATGATTATTCTGTGTGATGACAGCGAGTTTATGAGCGGGCCCCTGAACAATTTCCTATGGGCGACCTTCACACGCAGCAACCCTTCACATGATATATATGGCGTGAACAGTGTAGTGGAGAACAAGCACTGGTCCTGCGACAATGTCATTATAGACGCCCGTACGAAACCGCATCAGGCCCCGCCGTTAATCCCGGATCCTGAGGTGGAGCGCCATATTGAGCGGCTTTTTGCAAAGGGAGCCATCCTGGGAGGCCTACGTAAATAAAACTGCAGGTTATTCCCTTGGCGGAACAGGATGTTTTCCCTGAGCTGCTGGAACTGATCAAGCGCAAGCGGTACCGCAAGAAATAGGCAGGAGTTTGGAGGAAATAGTATATTGGAACGGAAAACCGCAGCAAATGTCGCTGCGGTTTTTTATGTCGGCTCACAGTCGCGCCTTTTCGAAAATCAGTTTTTGTCATATTTTCGCGAATTCCGTGCGCAAATAGGTAACATTGCTGGATCAAAGTCGTAACCTGCGTGGCAGGGAGTGCTCTACAAAAAAATTTAATGCAATATACAGGCAGGACAGAATGCCAAATGATAGAGATTTAAGAAATGCTAAAAGTGAAAATAATGGATCGGCGAGAGACAACTTATAAATGAATTAGACAAAGCAGGCCAGGCCTAGCCTGGCTTTCTATCGCTGAGCGAGCCAGTTGAACCGAAATTTATTCCGGATTCCCGGGCTGAGATGGATGGACCCCATAAACGAATGCAGTCATATTTTGGTGATCATTAATGATATGAAATAGAAAAAAATAATAATGATGTAATATTCGACAAAAAATTCCTTACATTTCAAATAAAATATGTTAGGATAAAAAATGCAAAAGTACAAACGTTTGCACAACTTCTGATTTATGCTTTTTTGAGAAATAAAGGGGGCGTACTGAGTTGATGTGAAAATATTTGAAATTATGTGAAAAGAAAAGAAAGAAAATGTAAGGAAACGGAGAGGGGATTAGGCAATGAAATCAGAACAAGCAGAATATGCAGTATCGGAGAAGATGCCGGCACTGGTATGGTGTTCCGAGGGACTGAATCTGTCTGAACTGGACATTCCGGCGATCACACTTTTAACTGATGTCAAGGTGAAAATTCATATGACGGGGATCTGCGGAACCGATCTGGCTGTTATCACAGGAAAAGAACCTGGTATTTCTGGAGTGATACGCGGTCATGAAGCTGTAGGGACTGTCATTGAAACCGGGGCGAATGTGACAGGCCTGAAAATAGGCGACAGAGTAGTCATTGATCCCAATCAAAGCTGCGGCGAGTGCAGATTTTGCCGTCAAGGCAAGGAACATCTCTGTATAGGAACGGATGGACGGGGCATGCCGATTGCCGGATTGAACAAAAATGGCACTTTTGCTCCCTGGTTCGTTACTGAAGAAAAGTATTTGTATAAATTACCTGAACAAATGAGTTGGGAAGCGGCAGTGGCCGTTGAACCACTCGCCTGTGTTCTGCATAACTTCCGTGAGAGCGGGATCCGCGCAGGTGACTCGGTGTTAATTCTTGGTTCCGGTCCGATGGGACTTTTATGTCAAATAGTTGCTAAACGTATGGGATGCACCACTATTTCCACGGAAATCAATGCAGGCCGGCTGGCAAAGGCGAAGCAAATCTCTGACTATGCCTGCCCGCCGGAGGAGCTGACCCCGGAGCTGGTGTCCAGCCTACTGGGAGAGAAGAAATTTAACATCGTAATGGATACGGTGGGCACACAGATGGAGATGGCGGAACAGTGGGTGGAGCGCGGCGGTACGATAATTCCCTTCGGCATCAATGGAAAATATCAGTATACAATCTCACCAACTTTTTATACCCAGAACGCAGTACGGCTCCTGGGAGTCGGTGAATATCTGAACACCTTTGAGGATGCATTTCAGTTTGCGAAGGATGTACCGGAAGTATCCTCCCTGATTACACGCAAGTACAGTTTGAATCAATCAGGGACCGCCATTCAGGAGTTGCTGGGACATGTGCCGGATCATGCAGCTTCTTCGGACAAGCCACTTCTAAAAACGGTGTTCGTTTTCTGAAATGAACTTTCATAGGGAGATGCGCTCAATGATCAGACAGGACGAAAGAATAAACCAGATGCTTGAATATTTTGCTGGCTGCCAATTTAAAAAAGTGGAACCCATCTGGATACCCGCTTTGTGGAACGAGTGCGGCTATTTGACGGCCTTGGATAACAAGGATGGCGAAATTCTCGTTGATCCGGCAGGATTTATGGTTAAGCATCTGCAGTACTTGCTTGAGTTGTCTTCGGGCTATGTCAATATCGACCAGACGGATTTAGATAATAGTGTCATCTATTGCTCCTTGCTCCGTTATACCTCAGCCTGGGATTATAGCCATACCGGGAATATCCAATCCGGAACATTTCTGAAATTTATGATTCTGTTGCCAATGCTAAAAAAAATGAATGTCAATATCCTATACTTGCTGCCTGTAACCCAGTACAGCCATTTGAATCTCAAGGGGGATATTGGTTCGCCGTATGCCGTGTACAGCCTGTTTGATTTGGATGAGAATTTACATGATTCGTTGCTGGACGGTATGGAGAACTTGACCATCCATGACGAGCTGGCGACCTTGGTTGAGGCCTGCCATTTACTGGATATCAAAGTAGTGCTTGATTTAATCCCGCGGGTGAGTGCAAGAGATAATGTTTTTTTGGCAGAACACCCGGAATGGTTTTACTGGATTGATCTTAACGTGCTGCCGGGATTCCAGCCCCCAAAAATCGCCGAATTGGAGTTCTTCGCCGAATGCACACCTGATAAGCTGGAAACCATTTACCGCAGCGATGAAACCTTGGTTTTTCTGAACCAATTCCGTCTGCCGCCGAATGAACTGGATGCAGCCCTTTGGAGTGACCTCAAACGGCGCGCGCTTGAGTCAGGCGAATCCATATTGCCGATGATCGAACGTGAGATGGGGATTACCCCGGCCCCCGCACATTCGGATTGGATTAATGATGTTCAGCCAATCTGGACAGATGTTGCCTTCTTTCGTCTGTACAATGATCCCTCTCCATTGGTCCGCTCTTATTTACCTGAAGGACAACCGCCATATGTACTCTTTGATACGATCAAGTGCAATGTATACCCGGGAGAGGAGCCGAACGGGGAATTATGGAACACGCTGATAGAGGCTGCTTCTTTCCAACTGAACACCTATAACATTGATGGTTTCCGGATGGATATTGGACACACGCTCCCGGTTCCCTTACAGGAATCTATGTTCAAAGTGATTAAAGATATTAAGCCAACAGCGATTCTGATCAGTGAGGATTTATTCAATCGCAACCACCGTGAAGCGGCAAGAACCGGATACAATGTGATGTTAGGCAGCGGGTGGAACATCATGACCGATATCCGTGTCGAACGTTTGGAGGAGTACTTGCGGGAACTTCCGGAGTTGCAGATCCACGTATTTGCCTGCTCGGAAACGGCGGATACTCCAAGAATTACAAGCCGGGGCGGGATGGAGCTGGCCCGTCTCATGACGGTGTTCAATTATTTCCTTCCGAACGGAATCCCCTATCTGACTACAGGAATGGAAGTATATGAGGAGCAGCCGCTCAATTGCGGTCTCGGGGATAATACCGGCGGTGCAGATATTCCAAAAGCTTTTTTCAATACCATGACGATCAACTGGACTAATGAGTCCACATTGCTGCCGATCCTGGAGCAATTAAAGCAGATAAAGAGACAATACTCTAATCTGCTGAAGCCAACGAACTTTTATCTTTCCGATTCACAAGGCGATATTATGATCTACTCTTACTATTTGAAAGATGAGCTGTTCAGTGTTTGTTTTAATTTGAACCCGGAAAAAGAGCAGACATTAAAGACTGAGCTTATCTATCCGGGGTCTAAAAAGACAAATCTGCTGATAGAAAGCGAACAGGGCGGATGGAACAAGCCTGGCAGCGAAGAAACCTATGAGATGCGGCCTTATCAGGCGCTGGTACTTTTAATGGAACTAAACAAATGACCAAGGAGGAAGGACTACTATGGACAAACACACCGTGCAGCAACAACAACTGAATATCTGGCATGAATTCGATGGGAAGGGAGATACCTCCATAGAGGTGTTGGAGCAGCTCTGCCGTGAGTATAGCTCTGAATTCGGCATTCCCGTTATTCCGAAAGTCATGAATATCTCCATACTGACCGCTGGCTTGCAGCAGATAAAAACTGCCGGGGCTGGTCCACAAATGGCGCTGGTTCCGGCAGACATGGCCGGCTATGGGGAAGCAGCCATGTATTCGGAGATTCCAGAGAAATTCTGGTCCATGTCCGGCTCCACTGATAAGGATATCCGTTACTCCATGCGGTCGAGCGACAGACAGTATGGTATTCCTATTCTGAAAGGCAATCATCTGGTGCTTTATTGCAACTCGGAAATCTATCCGGAGGCGCCCGCTTCCTGGGAAGCGATTGAACAACAGGCGGAGGAGCTCATGACTAAGGGAATTGTACCGGTCGCTTCTGATCTGGCGGACCCGTATTGCTTTATCCCATTCCTGACTGCATTTGGAGGCTGGCCGCTGAAGGATGGGAAACCCGATTTGTCAACTCCGGAAATGGAAGCGGCCCTGCGGTTTGTTCAGCGGCAAACGGCCCAAGGGGTGCTCGGCAGTTTTCACGGTTCAACTGAACTTCTGGACCGTTTTATCGCCGGAGAGATTGGCGCCATCATTTGCGGGGAATGGATTTACAATTATTTAGACCTTCATATGCGAGACAGATTGCTCGTAGGTGCGCTGCCGACTATTACTGGCAACCCGGCAGTCTCAATGGCTTCATCCATCGGTCTGGTATTTCCGCAGAATTCGTTGGAATCGGAGCAAGCGGACGAGCTACTATCATTCGCCGCTTATCTGCTGAGTGAAAGCAGTCAACGGGAATGGGCGGAGCGGGTACAGCGGATTCCAGTGCATACCGGGGTGTTGGAGGACATCAGGGTTACCGCCTCACCGGTCAGGGCTAAACTGATTTCCTGCCTTGAAAGTGCGCGTAACATGCCAATTGAGCCGGTTATGAGGGATGTCTGGGATGCCATATCCGCAGGCTTAAAACATTTATCACAAGAAGACGCCGCGAGATTATTGGTGTTAATGGAAGAGCATGTGAGCAGCAGCAGCAATCAATAAACTCTATAGAGAAGAGGGAAAACCATGAAAACAACTATTTTTAGCCAAGTGTCAATCGACGGAAAGCTTACTTTAGGTGCGGGGCAGTCCAGCAAACAATTGTTCAGTATGTTCGAGGAACCTGATATTGAATATATTCATAAATTCAGGGGTTTAGTTGACGCTATCATGGTAGGGAAAAATACCATACAAAATGATGATCCGATGCTGACAAACCGGTATGAGGAGAATAATAACCCGCTGAGGATTATCCCCACCTCACATATGGATATTTCGCTGGACAGCCATGTTTTTGCCGACAACGGCAGAACGCTGATCGTTACCACTGAAAATGGTCAGGATCCTGAGAAGATAAGTATTTTGAAGGGCAGGAACAAAGAGGTGTTAATCTGCGGAGAGGACAAAGTGGATTTTGTGAATTTGTTCCGTGAATTGGAGGATAGCTACAACGTGCACAGCATTATGATAGAAGGCGGCGGATTTCTAAACTGGAATGTATTTGACCAGGATTTAGTAGATGAAATCATCTTAATGCAGCTGCCGATTATTATCGGAGGCGAGACCAATATAACGCTTGTTGACGGCAAGGGATATAATGACCTGAGCTTTGCAAAGAAGTTCAAGGTTGTCGAAGTTCTCCCGCAAAAAAACTATACACTGCTTCGTTATCAGAAGGCTGTATGACGACGATGGGAGGGCCCGGTAATGTTAAAAGATTCAAAGGCGGATTTTTATAGCAATATCTATAAAATAGCAATTCCTGTAACTCTGCAAAGCCTGATTATGGCACTGCTAACCTTAACCGACCAGCTGATGGTCGGACAACTCGGCGATGTGGCCGTCGCTTCTGTAGGCATCTCCATAAAAATATACGGGATTATAACTGTAGTATTGGCTGGACTGGCGACAGGAGTATCCATTTATGCCGCGCAGTTCTGGGGGAAGAAGGATGAGAGAAGCACAGCGCAGCTGCTGGGATTAGGACTGCTTCTAGGGATGGGCATCTCCATTATTTTTACGTTGCCCATTCATTTCTTCCCGCAATTCAGTCTCAGCTTATTTACTAAGGACCAGCGGCTGATCACAGAGGGGTCCGGTTTTCTGAAAGTGATCTCTCTGAGCTATATTCCGGTTATGCTGACAATGATCTACTCCGCTATTTTGCGTGCTACAGGACATGTGAAGCTCCCTATGATAACCAGCATAGCTGCAGTGTGTATTAATATTATACTTAACTATCTGCTAATCTTCGGGAAATTCGGCTTTCCGGAATGGGGGTTAAAAGGAGCAGCGATTGCTACACTTACCGCCCGGTTGTTTGAATGCTGCTTTATCATTGCAGCTGCCTATAAGCTTCGTCTTCCCGGAGCAACCCGTATCCGCGACTGGTTCGGGGCATCCGGGACGCTTCTGGGGAAGTTCCTTCGCACTACGTATCCGATCGTATTGACCGAGCTGATTTGGGTGCTGGGTGAAACGGTGTACGCCATTATTTACAGCCGGATGGGAACTTCTGAAATAACCGCGATGACGATAACCTATCCGCTTCAGAGCTTAAGTATCGGTTTATTATCCGGGCTCTCTAGCGCGGCCGGCATCATGATTGGGAATAAGCTGGGGGCCGACGAGCAGGATGTGGCATTGGACTTTTCAAAGCGGTTTATCAAACTGGGTATTCTGGTATCCCTTGGAATCGGCGTATTGATTGCCGTATTTGCGCCTTTGTATGTATCTATCTTTCAGGTGTCAGATGAAGCGCGTCTCATGGGAACCCGGCTGGTTTGGGTATTCGCTGCATTCCTGTGGGTAAAGGTTGCCAACATGATTTTGGCGGGCGGCATTCTCAACAGCGGCGGTGACAGTAAGTTTGTATTCGCGATGGAATCCACTGCGACATGGCTGATTGGTGTCCCTTCCGGATTATTAATGTCGTTTGTCTGGAAACAGCCTGTATTTCTGGTATATATGATATTGTCTATGGAAGAAGTGGTTAGGCTTAGCATAGGACTGATACGAATATACTCCAGAAAATGGATGAAAAATTTGGTCGCTGACATATCTGCATAAGAAGAAATGGATTCGGGGGAGAAATCCCCCGTCTTGTTTTATTACAATACATATGGAAACCGAATTGCCAAAAAAAATAGATTACCATTATACACGATGATGCCAAAACTACGAATTATATATTTCAATTGACCAACGGTAAAACTATGGTTATATTTGTAATATAATAAAATTTCTCTCATATGTTGCAACGAGTTGATTCTGAAGGAGTGGTTTACTTGATAGCTACAACCACGATCCGCAGCGAGTTGGATAACCTCATGAAACAAAAAGGCTGGAATATGAGTAATCTGGGTAGAACCATCGGTATAAATGTAGGATCTATAAGCTCCATTTTAAAAGGCAATAAGGTAATGAGCGTGGATCAGGTTGACAGGGTGACCGCGGTGCTTTCGTTGCCTGCGGGTTATTTTTACGAAAATTATATTCAGGAAAGTATGATAGAAGCGACGCCTAATTGGCGAAGAATCGGCCCGTTTCTTTACCGCTGCGCAGAACTGAATAAACTGGATTGTGTTTTGAAGACGGTTACTATTCTTCTAGAGGAATTGACCTACGCACCCTTGCTCTTTGATGTTGCCAATGATTTTTTCAAGAGAAAATGGAATGACTCTGCTGCGATTCTGTATAATAATGTGGCCAGATGTGAAATCCGCCAGCATTCCGAACGTTTGGCCTTTTGCCAATACCGTCTCTTCACGCTTAGCATTGGAGATGACCAAATTCAGAATTTTGAGGCGGCCTGTCAGTTTGAACCGTTTGTCGAACGGTTGGATGAGAAGGATCAGCTGGATGCACTTAAAGATTTAGCGAATATTTACCGTTCTTTACGGCGGTGGGACAAGGTTGAGGAGCTTGCCAGAGAGATGGGCCGGAAGGCCCGGATACAATATTTTAGCAAACACCGCAAAGAAGAAAGAGTGCAAGAGGACTTGGCAACCAGCCTACCGCTCTTTGTATACATAGCCTATTCGAACCTGCTTCTTGCAAGTGTATGGGACGCCAGAGGGGATTTTCAGCAAGCCTTGGAATACACCTATGCTTATGCCGATCTTAGCTGGGTCAAAGAGACGGACCCTGAGACGTTACATTGGGTTGAATTATTCCAGCATTGGGCACAAGTCAATACCTATATAAATAAGCTTCGAGGCGGAGATCAAAGTGTTATTTCTGACCTTGTTGAAATTACTAAAGGCAAAAAAGAAATCTTTACTGAGCTCCTTAATATTATTGAAGCAGCTAATCAGTATTCTTTTGATATCGATTATATTTTAGATGAATTCGAGTCTCAGATTCTCTTTTATGAACGAGATCTGGCTTCCGATGTGTATACCCGGCAGGTCATTCCTGAACAAACAGCACGGTTTAGTTACGAGCTGTCAAAATATTACCTTAGAAAAGCAATGTATGCAGAAGGGTTTAAGTATTTATTGGAAAGTATGGAATCATACAGTGCGAAAAACAATAGCAATGCTATTATCAAATGTGTAGGCTTATTTGAGAGTTTTAAAGAATATGCGCCTCCTGAAACACGGACACAGTATCAAATATTTATTCAAAAGGTATGGGAAAAAAATGAAAAAGAAGCTGACCTCGTTATTAGTAGTATCTAGCAGCTATTAATTCTTTACATATGCGTCTAAGTAATTACCGGGTGAAAAAAACTGTCCAATTTTGTCAAATGGTCAGTTTTTATTTGGGAAATTATACAACAAAAAGAAAAGTTTGTGATATAATCATTTGTGTAGGCTTATCTGAGAGATTTAAAGAGTATGCGTTGTTTGAATTACTGACACAGTATCACAAATTTATTAAAAAGGGTGTGGGAAAATGAAAAAGAAGCTGACCTTGTTGTTAGTAGCTACCAGTTTTTTAGCCATTTTATTTTTGCCGGTGTTGCCTTCAAATCCGTCTCATATTGTAATCCTTAATGATCAAGTTGGAGGAGCATAATCAGGCTGTCACTTCCCTTGGAACTGTTGAATTCGAGTACCCGTCTTTAACATCTCTTCTATTTTTTGAGCCTACATAACCTCTGAGTATCCGGCAGATTGTACGAGAACTGTCCTTCCCTTTCAGGGAGGGCAGTTTTTTTGAAAATAATATATGCTTCACGCTATAAATTATCCGTTTCCACTTTAGTATTCACAAATGTAGTTGATAACATCAGAGGTATTATTGAGCAGCAATTGCAGATGAAGGTCTCTTCATAATCAAAGCAGCAAAAGGATGAGGGTTAATGGAAGTTTTGGAAACGTTGCGTTTAGTGCTTCGGAGATTCAGAGCGGATGATGGGCAGGATTTGCACGAATATCTCTCCTGCGAAGAGGTTGTAGAATATGAGCCTTATGGTGTTTACAATGAAGAAGACAGCCATGCTGAGGCGGTGAGACGTTCCAGGGATCAGGCATTTTGGGCAGTGTGCCTGAAGGATTCAGGCAAAGTAATCGGCAACTTATTCTTTCAGGAGCAGCATCCGCAGGAGTTTCAGACTTGGGAGATTGGCTATGTGTTCAACCGTGAGTATCAGGGCTGCGGCTATGCGGCTGAAGCCTGCCGCACATTGCTGGAGTACGGCTTCAATACTTTAGGAATCAGACGGGTAACCGCCCATTGTGATCCGCGGAATACACCATCCTGGCGGCTGCTCGAACGGCTGAAGCTGCGGCGGGAGGGGCATTTTCTCCAGACGGGCTATTTTAAAACCGATGAACAAGGTATGCCGAAATGGCATGATACTTTTGCATATGGCGTGCTTGGTAAGGAATGGCTGAATCTGAACCATGAGAAAGCGGCAGAACAACAAGTGTAAGCAGAGACCTTCTTGAGAAATCGAGGAGGTCTTTTTTTGTATAAATAGTTGAGATAATTTATCTCTCCGTTTACAAAATTTATATAATTTTAACGCTGGCTTGCCATCCTCCTGATGCTGCGTTGACATCCAAGCCTTACACTTGCAGAGGTAGTAAGAAGATAAAAGCGGACTGTTAGGTCATTAGGAGGCTTCCATTTTGAGTGAACTGGAGAATTCATTAACCCTGCCTGCAAGAGAAAAAGCGGCATCGGCTGGAGTTCCCTTACGACCGGCATATTTAAGCAAGCTGAAGGTTCAGGAGAATATGCTTGCCTACCTGTTTCTGGCTCCTTCGTTGCTGCTGTTCGGTGTGTTTTTATTCTATCCGTTGCTGAAATCCGTATATTTAAGTCTGCACAGTACGGACCCGGCGGGACGAATCGCAGCGTATGTCGGCTTTGACAATTTCAATGCCCTTTTCACTTCAGGACTATTTCTGGACGGTATCCGGGTGACGGCGCTGTTTGCCCTCCTGACGGTCCCGACCGGCCTACTGCTTGCACTTGTGCTCGCGGCGCTTACCCACAATCAGCTGCGCGGCAAACGGCTGTTCCAGTTCGCCTTCTCTTTGCCCATGGTGCTGTCTGTTGGATCGGCGGCAGTGATCTGGAAATTCCTGTTTCATCCCACGCTGGGTATGCTGAATTACTTGCTGGAGCTTGCCGGGATGACGCCGGTGGCATGGCTGGTCAATCCGGATACCGCGTTGCTCTCTATCTCATTAATGACGGTATGGATGAATCTCGGGTTCAATTACATCATCCTGTCGAGCGGAATGCAGGGCATTTCGGACGAAATCTATGAAAGTGCCAGAATTGACGGAGCGGGAGCAGTCACGGTATTTCGCAAGATCACCTTGCCTCTGCTGTCCCCGACCTTATTCTTCGTGCTCGTGGTTTCGATTATTAGTGCCTTCCAGGCGTTTGGCCAGATCAATATTTTAACCGCCGGCGGACCGATGAACAGTACCAACGTGTTTGTATACTCCATCTACCGTGAGGCCTTTGTCAACTTCCGCTTCGGAACGGGCAGCGCCCAGGCACTGATGCTGTTTCTGGTTATTATGCTGCTGACGCTGATCCAGTTCAAATGGGTGGAAAGGAAAGTGCACTATCAATGAAAAAGCCAAAAGCAGGACAAGTACTTACCTACTGTGTGCTCACTGTGGTGGCGGCACTGGTATTGTATCCCGTATTCTACAGCTTCTTCATGGCCGTTATGGCCCCGGAAGAGGCCAGCGCTTATCCGCCGTCCATCGTTCCGCATTCCTTTCATCCGGCAAACTTTAGCGAAGTGTTCGATATTATTCCGATCGCCACCTTTATCGGCAATACCTTTCTGGTATCCGGCATTGTCATGATCGGCCAATTGATTACCGCCAGTCTGGCAGCTTACGCCTTCGCCCAGATGAATTTCAAAGGGAAATCACTGATGTTCAGCCTGTTCGTGGCCACGATGATGGTTCCCTGGGAAGTGACGATGATTCCCAATTATTTGACTGTACGCAGCCTGGATTGGCTGGATACCTATCAGGGCCTGACCATACCTTTTTTGGCGACGGCCTTCGGCACCTTCCTGCTTCGGCAGTTTTTTATGCAGCTGCCCAAAGAGCTGTTTGAGGCAGCCAAAATCGACGGCTGCGGACATATTCGCTACTTTCTGTTTCATATGCTGCCGCTCTCCAGACCGGCACTGGGCACCTTGGCTGTCTACTCTTTTCTGAACATGTACAATTCCTATCTCTGGCCGCTGCTTGTTACGAACAGCAAACCGATGCGGACGGTGCAGATCGGAATCTCCATGCTTGAATTTCAGGAATCGACCTCGTGGAATCTGGTATTTGCCGGAATCACACTGGCCATTCTGCCGTCGCTGCTGCTGCTGGTATTCGGGCTGAAGCAGCTTGTCCGGGGCATGGCGGCCGGTGCACTGAAGGGGTAGAGTGTCGGGATGCGCAGAGCTAAAAGCTAGTCAGCTGCTTATAGCAGATGATGAATACGTATATAGCTTCTTCAATCCAAATTATAGGGGAAAAGGGAGAGATACTTAGAATGAAACGATTCAAACAAGGTATGGTTCCATTGCTTGCGAGCCTGATGCTGGTTCTTGCTGCCTGCGGCAACAATTCAAATGCAGATGAGAACAATAATGCAGCCGGCAGCACCTCCTCAGGCAGCGATGGGGAAGTCAGTGCCGCTGCCGTTCCGGTAAAACTCAGCTGGTGGCATTCTATGTCCGGTGCGGGTGAAAAAGCGATTAATCAGATTGTCTCCGACTTCAATGCCAGCCAGACCGGCATCGAGGTAGAAGCGGTGTACCAGGGTAAATATGATGAAAGCTTGAACAAGCTGAAAGCCTCGATCGGCTCGAACAGCGGACCGGATCTGATCCAGGTCTATGAAATCGGCAGCAAGTTTATGATTGATTCGAAGATGATCACACCGGTGCAGCAGTTTATCGACCAGGACGGTTTTGATCTGTCAGGTCTGGAACCCAACATTATCCGATACTATACGATTGACGATAAGTTAAATGCGATGCCATTCAATACGTCCAATCCGATTCTTTATTATAATAAAGATGCTTTCAAAGCAGCCGGACTTGATCCAGAGAACCCGCCTAAGACATTTGAGGAATTCGAAGCCGCTGCCAAAGCATTAAGCAAAGACGGTAAAGCCGGAGCGACAATTGCCATCTACGGCTGGTTCATGGAGCAGCTGTTTGCCAATCAGAACGCAGGTTATGTTAATAACGGCAATGGGCGCGAAGCCGCTGCCACAGAATCGCTGCTGGCTTCGGATGCCGGTGTAAGCACTCTGAAATGGTGGAAAAAGATGGTCGACGATAAAGTAGTCGCCAATCTGGGACGGGACACCGACGACACGGACAGCGCGTTCGCCGCAGGTCAGGTAGCGATGACACTGAACTCTACGGCTTCGCTGCGCAATATGGTAGAGGCGGCTGGCGGCAAATTCGAAGTTGGCACTGGTTTCCTGCCGAAACCTGCCTCGGCAAAGGACGGCGGAGTGATTGTCGGAGGAGCCAGCCTGTATATTATGAACAACAAACCGGAAGCGCAGCAGAAGGCGGCATGGGAATTTATCAAATATGTGGCCTCGCCGGAGGTTCAGGCAAAATGGAGTGTAAGCACCGGGTACTTCCCGATTAACAAAGCTGCTTATGAGCAGCAGGTGCTCAAGGATAATATGGTGAAATATCCGCAGTTCCAGACTGCTGTTGACCAGCTTCATGCTTCGAGTGCTTCAACGGCGACCTCGGGTGCGGTAATGGGCGTATTCCCCGAAGCACGCCAGATTGTTGAAGGTGCGATTGAAGAAGCACTAAACGGACAAAAAGAGCCTAAACAGGCGCTGGAGGATGCCGGCAAACAGATTACCGAGAAAATCGGCCAGTACAATGCTACGGTGAAATAGAAATCCGAAGTCAATGAATGGGGCTGCATTCGACAGCTGAAGTGGAGGCCGGGCAGATGCCCGGCTTCTTTTTGTTATATAAGGATCTAGATGTTCCACGTTAAATGATCTATAAATAAAGGATTAAACGACCCAACAATAGTAATAGCGGCGACTCTGGATGAACGAAGGGTGGCCTATAATTGTATATCGCAACCATCAAATCTCTGACCAGATTGAATAAGATTTATGGCTTGGGTAATTGCAGTTTGCTGAAATTCAGACAGGCGCCTCTCATCTCCGTCCCAGCTATTCAGCCACCAGAAGTATGAGCATAGATTCCTATAGTCCATGAACATAGGAATCTGCTTAACCCAATAGGTATCTAAGTCATTATGCTTGAAGTAGCCTGTTAAAAATTCATCCAAGAATCGTTTTGCAAAGTCATTTTTAGATTTTCGATCCTCCGCCGGAGATCCCCACCACACGGCATGAGTTGTCGCAATTGCAATATCCAGCGCAAACCAGCCGTATATACTGTCATCAAAATCAAAAACCGTAATGTCATCATTGTCAATATGAAAATTATAGGGATGAAAATCGTTGTGGATCAATCCATACGATTGAGTATCTTTAGGTAGAGAAGCGATCGTATTCTCCAGGGATTTCAATTTTTCAAGCAGGATATGATATCGGCCTTGTTGTAAATAAGGGTTATCCATGTTCCATGTTCCCCAGTCATCTCTTTGTGCAGCAGCATCTGCAGCAGTATAGGATTTTGTGAGCAGATGCATTATTCCCATGGTTTCTCCCCATTTATTGAATATCGGGGGGCCCCACAATTGCAGATTGTTTTTATCAAAAAAACGTCCAGATGCCATACGGAAAGCTGTAGCAATGTAACATTGATCCTGCTCTCTGTAAACGGCAACGAATTGTTGATCCGAGGTTTGGATTGGCAATGAGGCACGCACGCCCCTCTGCACCAAATAAGATACCCAATCCACTTCGGCTTTTATTTTTTTCACATATGCAGGAGGTTTCTCAGATAATCGTAAGATGTAGAGCTGGTTGTTTTTGGAAAACCGGTACACTTCATTACACGAATTGCTAAGGAAAACCAATGTATCAACTTCAAACCCAAAGGATTCTGCAGCTCTGCCTAACAGTTCTTTACTTACCATATTGAACCTCATCTCTTCAGCAATTCCCGGCCGGGTATAACCTCAGACTAACCGTATTTTCAAATAAAATATAGACTTATAGTTTTCTATCAAATAGAATAATAATCAAGTGCAAATCATTTTATTTTCGTACTGTTCATGAAGTTTCGGACACATACTATGATTAGACAAGACTCCTTTTTCAAGGAGTCTTTTTTAATAGTTCTTCTCTTCGAAAGTTTCGTCAGACTATGACTTTGTTATCTTTTAACAGCACATTCGGCTGATGTCCATCTTTCAGGCATTTAAGGGTAGGATACTTCCTTTACAAACCTCCCGGATGTATCGGATGATAGAATTAGCGATGAAGCATCAGCTTGAGGAGAAACAGGTGAATCAGATGAAAATAAACCGTTTACTGGGGATCGTAGTCTATCTGCTCAATCGGGAGGTGGTCAGTGCCCGTGCGCTGGCCGGGAAATTCGAGGTATCACCGCGTACGATTCAACGTGACATCGAATCCATTGGGCTCGCCGGGATTCCGGTGGGATCGCTGCAAGGCACTAACGGAGGTTATTACATACTCGATAGCTTTAAAATGCACAGACAGCTGCTTCAGTCCGAGGATTACGCTTATATTCTGGCCGCCCTGAAAGGGTTGGTATCGGGCTACAGCAGCAGACGCGCAGAGGATACCATGGAGAAGATCATGTCCTTAACACCGGAGAAGGAGGCAATGCCGCAGCCCTTTCAGCTTGATTTGGGGGTTCTCCGGGAAGGAGCGGGCACGGCAGAGGCAATTCATGTTATAGAGCATGCCATCCGCCGGAAAAAGGTGGTTCACTTTCAATACACCAATGCAAGGAATGAGGTGGCAGACAGAAATGTCGAGCCATTGCTCTTAACCTATAAGTGGTATGCATGGTATTTATTCGCTTATTGCTGTGACAATTGCGGATACCGGCTGTTCCGTCTTTCACGAATCCGGGAGCTTCGGGCCACGGACGGGACCTTTTCAAAAATACATCGGGATGCGGAAAGTCTGCTGGCGGAGGCGCAGGATCACCGGCCGTACATAACCGTTAAGCTTGCATGTCCTGCAGGTCTCAGGGTGTTAATGGAGGAACTCCTTCCCAATGCGGTGCTGTTAGAAGTCCGGGATCAGGAATTGGTCATGGGCTTCACCGTCCCGGAAGAGGAGAAAGGCTGGTTCGGAACACTGCTGCTGTACGGCCATCAGCTTACAGTGCTTGAACCTCTGTCACTGCGCCAGCGAATGGCGGACCATGCCGGAAATCTTCTGAATAAATACGCCGAATGTACGACCAAAGAATTGGCGCTCTGCAAAGGTCTGGATACCGAAAAGTGAAGAACAAAGCTGTTTTGCCGTACGATTACTATTACATAAAAGAGTTTAGCAGAATGTTGTAATTATTGATTGTGCAGTGTAGGGATTGCAGCGCGTTTCTCCACCCTTTCCGGAGGGGGAAGAAACGCGCTGTTTTTTGCGGGCAGAATTATGCGATCCCTCCCTGCACCAGCGGGGAAATCCCTCAAAGGTGTAGTTATACCGACCGACATTCCCGATAGGACCTGCCGTCATTCGGGCTTCACCCTTTAGATTGTACACCGGAAACTCCGGCAGCAGTTCTATTTCTCTTCATAACACTAGGCTGTAAATATCCCCGTTCGGCTCTTCGAGCGCCGGTTTTCAATCACCTCTTCGTAATCCCGGATCAGCCCGTCAAAAATATGCTCCCAAGAGCGGCCGAGCGCGAGCCGCCGTCCCTCCCGGCCCATAGCCATCCTTTGCTCCGGCTGATCCGCCATAGTGCAGATTTCCTTCACCAGTTCCCCCGGATGATGCGGTTCAAACAATGACCCGGTCACACCGGACAAGACCAGATCCGTTGTGCCGCCTGCCCCGGCAGCGATGACAGGCAGGCCCGAGGCCATCGCTTCCAGAACAACGTTGCCGAAGGTTTCCGTGCTGGAGGGAAACACGAATACATCTGCCGAGGCATACAGCTCTGCCAGCTCCTCCCCGTGCTTGCACCCGGTGAAGGTTACATTGCGCGGCGCTTGCGCCCGCAGCTCCGGCAGTAGCGGGCCGTCTCCCACCACCAGCAGATGAACCGCCGCAGCCGTGGATTCCGGCAGCTGCCGCATGGCGGTTAAGAGAGTGGGGATATCTTTTTCCGGAGCAATCCGTCCTACATAAAGCAATACTACCGGTGCCGTAATTCCGTAACGCTCCCGTACCTGTCCGCTGCGTTTCTCCGGTGTGAACAGACCGCAGTCAATTCCCCTCGACCATAACCGCAGCCGGGTGAAGCCATGGGAACGCAGTGTAGCTTCTGTCTCCCGCGAAGGGGCCAGGATGGCATCGCAGGAACGGTGAAACCATTTCATGTATTTCCAGTAGAGCGGAATGATTCTTCTCATCCGGTAGTATTGAAGATAACGGTCGAAGTGGGTGTGGTAGGAGGCAACATGAGGGAGGTTCTGCTTCTGGGCATAGCGGAGACCGTACAGGCCGATGTTGAACGGGGTGGCCATATGCAGCAGATCAGGCCGGAAGGACCGCAGCTCGTGCTGGATGGAGGACATGCCGGGCAGCGCCAGCCGGCACTCGGGATACAGAAAAAAGGGGATACTGGCAATCGGACGGATTGGATCGGCGAAACGTTCTTCAGGGGCAGATTTCGGGGTGAAGAGCAGATGCTCGATGCCGCGGCGGTGTAAATGGCCGGCAAGCCGGTGAAGCGTGCGGGCGACTCCGTTGGTTTGAGGAAGATAGGTGTCCGTAAACAAGGCAATACGCATGGATAATCCCTCCCGGTACTCTTGTTGTCTTGATCATACCAGGCGAATATTTCAGTGAGGTTATCGGGGGATCAACTCATTTCCGCCTTCATGTGGCGATTTATTCTGGGGTTTACACTCCGTTTATGCAAATCGGCAAATCAGAACATACTCGTCCTCTATAGTAGAAAAAAATCTATAGAGTATTGGAGTGACAATCACTTGAATTCAACAGGCAAAACAATCCTTTCTCTGCTGATTGCCGCAGAACTGGCAGTGGGCCCGGCGTGGAACGCAGGTCCGGCAACAGCTGCAGCAGCACCCGGGTCCGGCACTCCGTATACCGCTGGCGGCGTTTATGATGTAACCGTTCCCCATATTGTCGTGAACCAGATATATGGCGGCGGGGATGTCGAAACAACGGGAGGGTACTTCTCCAAGGGCTATATCGAACTTTATAATCCTACGGATTCCGCTGTGGATTTAAGCGGCTGGTCCGTGCAATACTCAGATCCAACCATGAACGGAGTCTGGAGCAAGCTGGAGCTGACCGGCACGATCAACGCGCATTCTTCTTATCTGATTACAGACGGCAAAGTGAACCCCGACTATAAAAGCGATATCAGCGGCAAAAGCGATCAGGTATGGAGTGATATCCTCTTTTACAATAAAGGAATGAAGGTGGTGCTGCTGAACAGTACTACGCAGCTGGAAACGGCAAATCCGTTCCTCAATAAACCGGATTTCTACGTGGATATGATCGGCACGGCCGGCAATGACAACGGCTCAACCATCGACGGCTATGAAAGCGACTATCCAACCGGCAAATCCGGCGGCACCTCGAAGCAGAAGTCGGTGCGGCGCAGCGATTTTGCCGATACGGATAACAATAAAACGGATCTTAAGCAAATCAGCTTCGATTCACTGGATGCGGGAACGCTGAATCGGATGAAGCCCCATAGCAGTGCCGACGGAGCATGGGGCGTGGCTGTTCAGCCTCTTGGCCTGGCGGACCAGTCTCTGCCTGCCGCCACGGCCGGGTCCCCGTATTCGGTGACACTGTCCGTATATGGCGGGACGTTGCCTTATACCTTTGAGGCAGCAGGGCTGCCCGAAGGTCTGAGCCTGGACGTTGCATCCGGCAAAATCAGCGGAACTCCGGTGACGGCAGGTCCGGCAACGGTCAGCGTCTCGGTGTATGACAGCAGCGTTCCTGCTATGAAGGTTGAAGGGAGCCTCCCGCTGACGGTGGATAAACCGGCGGGAGAGCCAGTCACGGATGTTATCAGCATTACAAAGATTGGCGGATATTCCGTCGGGGTTACCAATGAAGACGGCGGTGTGGCGGAGATTGTCAAGTATAACCGTGATAACGGAAAGTTCTATCTGGTCAACGGTTCGACGCATCCGGCGACAGTAGATATCGTAAATCTGAAGGACGGCATTCATCCGGAAAAGGAAAAGAGCATCAACGTGGAGCAGCTGGCGGAAACCGGAGGCTTCAGCTATGGCGATCTGACCAGTGTGGACATCAACCCGGCAACGAAGCGGATTGCTGTAGCCGTACAGGAAGCGGATGCCATGAAGAACGGCAAAATTCTGGTGCTGGATTATGACGGTAAGCTGCTGGATACCTATGAGGCTGGAGTCCAGCCCGATATGATCAAATTCACCGGGGATGGCCGCTTTATTCTTACGGCTGACGAGGCCGAGCCCCGCACACTGGAGGGAGACCCCGAAGGCAGTGTGACGATCATTGACACGACTGCGAAATCAGCGGATTACGTCAAGTTCGACACCCCTGAGCGAATCGACGATCTCGTGCATATCCGCGGGGCGGTTGATCCGGCAACGAAGCTGATTACAGGGAAGGGGACAAAGGAAGAGGCAATCCGTGATCTGGAGCCGGAATTTATCGAGCTGTCCGAAGATCAGAAGACCGCTTATATTACCCTTCAGGAGAACAATGCAGTAGCTGCAGTCGATATTGCTTCCCGCAAGCTGCTGTGGGTCAAGGGGCTTGGATTTAAGGATTTGAGCGATCCGCTAAATGGACTTGACCTCGTGAAGGACAGCAAGAGCAGGCTGGAAAATGTCCCGTTCTACGGCGTTTATATGCCGGATGGGATCAGCCAGTATACCGTTAACGGCAAGACCTACTTGTTCACGGCCAATGAGGGCGATGCCACGGAATGGGACAGCAAGGAAAATGCCAGCACGATCGGCAAAATGAAGGGGGCACTTGAACCTGACTCTGCGGCTGCACTGTTCCTGAACGGAAATACGAAATATGACGGTGTAGAGGTCATGTCGGATATGGGTCATGACGGCATGTACTTGTACGGGGGCCGTTCCTTCTCGGTATGGGAGGCTGATACGCTGATGCAGGTGTATGACAGCGGCAGTGATTTTGAGCGGATTACAGCGGAGCGGCTGCCTGATTATTTCAACGCAAGCAACAGCAATACAACGCTGGACAGCCGCAGCACCAAAAAAGGACCGGAGCCTGAATATGTTAAGGTAGGCAAGGTGGGGCAAAAAGCGCTGGCCTTCATCGGCCTGGAGCGCATTGGCGGCCTGATGACTTACGATGTCAGTAATCCTGAGCAGCCGCAGTTTCTCAACTATATTAATTCCCGTGAATTCACGCCGAAAAATAATATCGCCACGGACACCGGGCCGGAAGGCATCGAGTTCATTCCGGCAACGGACAGTCCGACCGGACTTCCGCTGGTGCTGGTAGCCAATGAGGTAGGAGGCACTGTAGCGGTATATCAATTAAACGTTACAAAGGTTACGCTGGACCAGAAGTCACTCTCTCTAAAAGCCGGAGGAACAGCGGCAACGCTCAAAGCTGAGGTTACTCCTGCGGCTGGAACTCCGGAGAAATCACCGCTTAGCTGGAGCTCCTCTAATCCTGCAGTGGCTGCAGTAGATCAGAAGGGGACGGTAACTCCGCTGGCAGCGGGAACGGTGACCGTCTCCGTATATAGTGCGGATGGATATGGCGTAGCCGAATCGCTGGTGACTGTAGCGGCGGCTGATCCGGTCATTACGAATCCAGGTACAGGTGGCTCTGTGGGGCAGACCCCGGCAGTTGCAGCTCAACCCCCGGCGGTAACTGTTGAAGGCTCCAAGGTTGTTCTTGAACTCAAGGCCGCAGCAGGTGCGGATGGAGCGGCAACTCTGTCCGTTACTGCCGAAGCCGTGGCAGCAGCGCTGGAATCCTTGAAAACTTCTGCCGGCAAAGAGCTGGTCTTCCGCGTTGCTGCAACAAGCAGTGCGGCCAAAGCCGTAACCTTGGAGGTTCCCGCCGCAGTCTGGGCTGCGATTTCCGGCAGCGCTGTGCAGAGTGTGACATTCGCAGCCGGTCAGGGAACCGTCTCGCTCGACCGCACTTCGGTAATAGCAGTGAACACTGCGGCAAACGGTGAACCGGTGAAACTATCTATTACGGGAACCGATCTTGGCAGTGTCATGGGCAATCCCGCTGGAGGTATAAGCGAAGCCGCGCGGAGCACAGTCGGCAACCGTCCGGTTATCAACCTTACAGTGCAAACCGGTAGCCGTACCCTATCCAGCTTTGGAGAAGGAAAAGCGTTGGTGAGCATCCCATATTCACTGTCATCTGCGGAGGATGCCAATGCGGTAGTGGCCTACAATGTTACGGCGGCAGGCGAGCTGGTTGTGCTTCCTGGCAGCCGCTATAATGCGGTGACCGGCCAGTTGACCTTCCGTACCGCTCATTTCTCTGCTTATGCAGTTGGTTACAGCAACCCGGGCTTTACCGATACTGCTGCCAGCTTTGCCAAAGACTCTATCACGTATCTGGCGGCACGCGGTATTATTTCCGGAATCAACGAAAGCCAGTTTGGGTTGAAGAGCAACCTGAGCCGTGGAGATGCAGCCCTGCTATTGGCCCGTCTGGCCGGGGCGGAGCTGAACACGGCAGTGTCCGGCAGCTTCACAGATGTGAAGGCGGATGACTATTATGCAGCGGCAATCGCTTGGGCTAACGTTAGCGGAATCGTAAACGGCACCGGAGACGGGAAGTTTGCGCCGAAGGCGAAGGTTACACGCGAACAGCTCGCAGTTATGATTATCCGTCTGGCGGATGAGCGGAACTGGACTCTGCCCGTGAGCGGCGGTACTGCCGAATTCGCAGATCGGCAGTCCATTAGTTCTTTTGCGCTGGAAGCTGCTGCAGCTGTCCAGCAGGCGGGGATCATTTCGGGCAAAACCGCCCCGGATGGCGGTGTTAACTTTGCGCCGAAGGCTGCAGCTACGCGTGAGGAAACCGCGCAGATGCTGGCTGCACTGCTCAAGCTTGCCGACTGAAATCGGCAACGGATTTCTTTGACTACCCCTGGCGCTTCCTGAGCGTCAGGGGTTTTTCGTGTGCAGGCCAAGAAAAATAGGCCAACCAGAAGTTTCTGGCTGACCTAATAATACGAAAAGGAGCCCCTTTCGGAGCTCCACCCTTGAATAAATATAAATGTCCTTACGAGCTAATGCCGGAATCCCAGATCGGTTCGGCGAACTGATTCTTGAGATTGCTGCTGCAATCCTTGCCGGTATCATAAGACCGGTTGCCGAGCACCCGCTTGAACTGTTCCAGCGTGCGGGCTGCTTCTGCGGGCACCTTGCTGTTCAGCCAATCGGCCAAGGCCTGCAGCACACTCCGCCCTTCCGCCAGCGCCTGTTCCCAGAGCTCCCAGACACTTTCCGTCCGGACCTCGGAGTACAGCGCGGAATGCCGCCATTCCGCATGCTTTTCGTTTAAATAATCCAGCTGCTCGTCTCTTGTGGAAAGCGGCTGGTAGAAATGGTGGCGCGCTTTTCCCCTTAACAGCGACTTCTTCCAGCCCTTGGGATCATATAAGCATTTATGGGCCAGAATCATATCCTGGTACGCCTCCTGCCAGATCTCATCCGGTAGGTCCCTTGTTTCAGGATACCAAGCTGCAGCGGTTTCATGAAGGAGCTTGTGAACGGTATGGGGGAGCCGCGAGCCGACGTGAATTTTTTTCCAGGCTGCAATCCGCCAGGTATCGATTTGCTTCAGTCGTTGCATGAACACGGTATCGAGGACGATCTCAAACCGCTGATGGTTGCGGTGCTTGTAGCCCGCTTTCCAGTTAATGTAGGGATGAAGATTGCGGTCCAGCAGATGATGCGTCAGAAATCCAAGGAAATATTGCTGTATTTCTGCAAGGTCAGGAGGAGGGAGGCTGCGGATTTTTTGCCAGAGCTCCAGCAGCACCGGACCGCAGTGTACAGAGTGCATAAGGTCGCCCAGCCGGAGGGCACCGGTATCTTTTTTCCACGGCAGAAAGCTGTGGTATAGAAGTAAATCAGGTCCTTGGCAGCCAAGCTGATACAATTCAGGCCGCTCCTTCAGCCCGCCCAGAAAAGGAAACTGATCCGCAAATTGTTCCGCCAGCACCTGCCCATACTCTAAATGCATCCAAATATTAGGCATCGCTCCACCCCTTTTATGCTTAGATAGCTCCATCTTAAACTCTTCGTGTTAACAGAGATTGCATTCTGCTTCTTTGGATTGTAATCCTTGGGGTATCCTTTGCAGATGCGTTTCATATTGCGCTTAATTCTAAGGTACTCTTGTATAGCTCCAATATCAACTCTGCAAAGTGTGGCAATTGTGCAAACGCACTGGAGTCCGGGGTTCCCGCAACTAGAGGCATCCTCCGGTAATTCATGCTATAATCGAGCGGAATACACTCAAATAATTACCGAGGTGATGAGAAGAATGGGGTTTCAGGCAGGCCAGCTTTTTGTTAATTTGCCGGTGGACAATCTGCAGAATTCGATTAACTTTTTTACCGCTTTAGGTTTTGAGTTCAACCCGCAGTATACCGATGAGAACGCAACCTGTATGATCATCAACGGCAACACCTTTGCGATGCTGCTGGTGAAGGAGTTTTTCAACACCTTCACCTCCAAGAAGATCATCGACACATCCGGTCAGACAGAAGTAATTCTGGCCATCTCTGCCTCCAGCAAAACCGAGGTGGACGAGCTGGTGCAGAAGGCGCTGGCCGCAGGCGGGAAGCCTTTTAACAATCCGGTAGATCACGGCTTTATGTACAACTGGAGTTTCCAGGATATTGACGGGCATCTGTGGGAAGTCATGTATATGGAAGAAAGCGCTCAATAAGCGGGTGAATTAGAATATGTAATGGGTCAAGAACAAGCTTCCGGAGAATTCCGGGGGCTTGTTTTGCTTTTAAAATATAAGAATTTACATGCTTCACGCTATAAATTATCCTTCTATTTCTCGCTGAAACGGATACCGTCCTTTTGAGGACGGTAAAGCCGTTTCCACTTGCGTGTTTGAGCAGCAGTACTCGGACCCCAGCGCCCTTATTTTGTCAAAAAAAGCTTTATCGCTGACGTTGCGGATTCCAGAGAACTTATTTGCCCTAAAAACGCTCCAACTACGATGATTTAGTGTAATAGCGTCATTCCGGTCCGGATGGAAGCTTTGGTGGCTCTTTGAGAGGAAATAACGTCCATGAGGTCCGTAAGCAGGTTGAAATAGCTGGGAGCATAGCGGACGTTCAGCGGATATGGGGATATAGGGGGATTTTGAGCACACAGTGCAGGTTTTGTTAACATTTTCGCAACAGATTCTTTACGATCCGCATACAAAACCTTGGAGAGTATTTAATATCCAGCTCCTATAATGACCTTATTAGTAAAATATACCTATTGTAGGCGTGATACGAAGGGATGATACGCTTGAAAAGAAGCTTGCTACACCTATCTATGAAATGGAAGTTGATTCTGGTATTCTCTGCGATAACTTTCATCTTCCTGGGGGTGGCTCTGTACCAGGGACACAAGATTAATCAGGTGGAGCTCTCTATGGAACGGCAGAAGACGGAGATGGAAAAAAGAATCACCGTTCAAACGATCACGCAGCTATTGCAGGAATTGGATGGTCTGGAAAGTTCGCTGGCCGAGTCCAGTGATGTGGAGCTTGCCGCACCTTTTAAGGACAAGCAGCAGCGGCTTACCGATGAGATTGCCAGTATGGATTTTGAACAGGAGACGCCGGCGTATGCAGAACTGCAGCTGCTCCGGACCCGGGCTGGAGAATATGCCGGGTTATTCGGGGAACTGGTCAAGACGATGGAGGATGAGAGCCTTGATCCGCTGACGGTACTAGAACAAATCGACGCCCTGCATATGAAGGCAACGGCTGTAAATCAATCGATGCTGGAGACTAACGGGAAACTATATGACGCTGCCGCGGGGAACGCTGAGAGGGCACAGGATCATTCTTTTGCACTGCTGGATCAAACGGTATCCATTGTGCTTTACGCCGCAGGTGGAGTTTTCCTGTTTACACTGGTGCTGGCCTGGCTGCTGATCCGCTCATTCTTGAGACCGGTGCGCAGGCTCCAGGATGCGTTGCGGCAAATTGCCGATGGCGATTTACGGCAGCAGATCAACTCTCCTTATAATGATGAACTGGGACGTTTGAGCTATCATTTTGACCATATGGTTACCCGGGTCCGGGAGATGCTGCGGCAGACCCTGTCCGTTGCTTCTTCCCTGGCGGATTATTCGCATTCCTTCCAGCAATCCTCATCCATTACCGCGGATACCAATCAGGATATTATCAGAACGATACAGGAAATCTCCGTGGGCGCGGATCAGCAAGCCGTTCAGTCCGAGCAAAGTGCAGTCCTGCTGCAAGAGCTGGAACGGGAAGTGGATGAGATTACGGATCATACCGATGCCATGCTCACGACAAGCGAAACGGCCAATCACAATACCCGCAGAGGGTCTGAGACGGTTACCGCACTGCAGCAGATTTCCCGGCATTCCCGTGATTCCATTGGCAGGGTGTATCAAGCGCTGGAGAAGCTGGTGGAGCAATCCCAGGATATTACCCGGATCACGAATTCCATTACCGAAATCTCCAAGCAGACAAATATCCTCTCGCTGAATGCTGCGATTGAGGCTGCGCGGGCCGGAGCTTCCGGCAAAGGGTTTGCTGTTATTGCTGACGAAGTCCGGCATTTATCGGTCCAGACCAAAGATTCCTCCATACATATCAGCGAGATTATTCATGAGCTTCAGAACAGTATGACCGACTTTCAGGGCTACATGCTGGAGACGAAAAAAAGCCTCGAACAGCAGGATCACCAGGTAGCGGAAACCCTTGCATCTTTCGAGGCGATTGACGGATCGATTACCGGAATCAGCAGACAAATTGGACAAATTCATCATAAGGTGGAGCTGACCCGGAAGATTAATTCCCGGCTTGCCGTATCCATTCACTCTGTAGCATCCGTAGCCGAGCAGACAGCTGCGGGCGTTCAGGAGGTCAATGCTTCCAGCACGCAGCAGGACAAGGCGATCCGCGATATTGCCCGGCAGGCAGTGGAAATTAACGAAATTTCGCAGCGGCTATTCACGGAAATTAATATTTTCAAAATTGAAGAGGTGACCGGGGACGTCTCGCCATCCGGTCAGCTGCTGGTATTGGAAGAACACTGGAATGAACTCAACGAACCAACGGAAAAATTACTCGCGATTGCCGAATGAAGCATTGAGCTGGGTCACCAGCTCCGGAAACCAGTCACTGAGTGCAAGGAATGGAAAGCCCGCCGAGCGGGCTTTTGTTGTATCCATATGCCAGGACTCGGTAATGCCGAAGGGAGACATATCCTCATCTGCAGCTTCGGCCTCAATCACCGCCTGCTTACCCGTGGCTGCTTCAATGATGGAGAGGATCCCCCCAATGGTAAGAGTCCCGTCCGAGCATGCATTTACCGGTCCGGTCAGTTGGGAGAAGCCAAGCCAATACAAGAAGTCCGCCGCCTCATCCGAACGGATGAAGGAGATGGCAGCCTGGGTATTCGGGATGCCGATCGGCCGGCCTTCGCGGACATGCTCGATATGAAAATGCAGCCTCCGCGTATAATCATCCGTGCCCAGCACCATGGGAATGCGCACGGTAGCCACGGGGAATGCGTTCTGCTTCAGCAAGACCGTTTCGGCCAGTCTTTTGCCCTCCTGATAGTTGAAGTCCTCCTTCGCACCTAATCGCAAGGGGTATACTTCAGGGTCGAAGTCAGCTTCGGTCAAAGCTTCCGGCCTTGGATCATAGACAGACAAGCTTGAGGTGAGGATGTACCGTTTAGCGGTGCCGGCAAAAATACGGCCTGCAGCATCAGCCTCATCCGGTGAAAAGCAGATATTGTCATAGACCACATCCCAAGAGGTATCCCCGACGGCTTCGGCAAGCGCTTTGGCGTCCGTGCGGTCCACATTCAGCCTGGAGACCTGTTCCCCGAAGTCGTCTTCCGCCCGGCCTCTGGTCAGAATCGTTACCTTGCTGTCTCCCTCCCGGAGCAGCCGTTCCACCAGCCGTTTGCCAAAAAACCGGGTTCCCCCAAGCACAAGTATGTTCCTCATTCAATACACTCCTTTATAAATTCAAATAGTTAACCAGTCTGAAGCCTTGGGTTAGGCGGCCATCCGCAGCCCGGCATGTGTGCTGCTGCGGCTAGCGGTTGAACGGCTGCTGCTGGCAAAGTGCAGCGTCTGCACGGTACCTGCGCTTACAGCCATCGTAAGTTCCGCTGAATGTTCCTGGCGGAGAAGCTCCAGCATGACAGGGATTTGACCCTGCTCATAGGCATCGGCCAGCGCCGACAAGAGTTGCCGGTAATCGGCGTCCAGCGGAACCGCAGGCCCGCCGTCCGCCGACAGATCCTCTCTAACGGTTGCGAGTGCCTGCCGTGCCCGGTGCAGCGCCGATTTCACCGCGCCTTCAGTTGTTTCAAGTTGATCCGCCGTTTCACCCGCAGAATAGCCCAGCACATCCCGCATCAGAAAGGCCGTCCGCTGCAGCGGAGACAGGTGTTTCATTAGGGCCTGAAAGGCCATTTCAATTTCGGAAATCGTTCCGCCCGTTAACGGCTCTGCCTGTGAATGCCCGCGCTCCAAAGCGCGGCTCAGGGAAGCCCGTCGCCGTGCAACATCAATCCATGTATTTTTGGCGATCCGCAGCAGCAGGGCTTCTGGATTCGGATTGGCCGGAAATTTGCCGTATCCCAGCGCCTTGGCCCAGGTCTCCTGAGCCAAATCCTCGGCTTCAATGCTGGACCGGGTAAGTGTCAGGCAATAGCGGTTCAGGACTGCTCCAAGCGACTGCAGACTTTTCTCACCGGTATGGTTAACGGTATTGTACTCTTCAAGGGTCATCACGCTTACGCATCTCCTTCTGGCTATCCCATTTAATTTGTTCCCTCTATTATATAAACGAATAGCTCATCATAAAAGATACGCATCATCCGTAAATTTAAAAATTCTGTATGTCCCGTATCCTTTGCCCGCCATGATCCGTTTACAGGGTATAAAGTTAAGGCACATTACAGGAGGTATATAAGAATGAGTATTATTCCCTATGTGATTGAACAAACGAGCAGGGGCGAACGTTCTTACGACATTTATTCCCGGCTGCTGAAAGACCGGATTGTATTCGTGGGTGCGGCCATTGACGATCAGCTGGCTAACAGCATCATTGCCCAGCTGTTGTTTCTGGCGGCGGATGAGCCGGATAAGGATATTCAGATGTTCATTAACAGCCCGGGCGGCTCAACTACCGCAGGGTTCGGAATTTATGATACGATGCAGGTAATCAAACCGCAGATAAATACGATCTGTACCGGTTTTGCGGCTTCTTTCGCTTCGCTGCTGCTGCTCTCCGGGGCTACAGGTAAACGGTTCGCCCTGCCGAACAGCGAGATTATGATCCACCAGCCGCATGGCGGCGCACAAGGGCAGGCTAGTGATATCGCAATCAGTGCCAAGCGTATTTTGCAGATCCGGGAGAAGGTTGTGCGGATTACTGCGGAGCGCACCGGACAACCGGTGGAGAAGGTCGAAAAGGATATGGACCGGGATTATTTCCTGTCGTCCGAAGAGGCGCTGGAATACGGGATTATTGACAAAATCATTACCAAACTTTAAGCGAATGGAGCGGATGGGTATGCTGGCAGCATTGCAAGGGCAAGAGGTCACTGTTAATTTTCTGGATGGTTCCAGTGTCAGAGGTGGTGTTCTGGAGGAGATCGACGAGCGGTTCGTGAAATACCGTACGGAATATCAGGTACTGTACATTCCGATCAGCTCTATCCGTGCCGTAGCCGTGGAAACGAAGGAGCGGGAGCGTCCCCGAGTCGGATTCGGGCAGTAAGACCGGAATGTTCCGCTGTAACCGGATGATCCCCGAAGCCCTACCAAGGGGTTCGGGGATTTTTTATTACCTCATTAAGTATTGTCATTGCCATTGAGAACGATTATCAATTATACTTGTTATCTAAGTTGAACTTTAGGCTTACCGACCCGGCATAGAACGCAACTGCGGTGAATGTTTGGACTTCCGGCCGCTGTTGTCTACAGATTTCTTGAACAATACCGCTCTTAGCGGTAGAAATCCGTAGACAAAGGCGGTCGCTATCGCTCCTCCAGTTCCAAAATTCCCCTCCGCTGCTTTTGCCTCTAGGTAGTTCTTTTGTTCAACTTATATAGTAA